>JAJXTM010000117.1 GCA_021783875.1 Bacteroidota bacterium | reverse complement strand
TGGAAGAGAACTACAGGAGTGTTCAACCGATTTTAAATTTTACAAATCAAATAATTAAAAGTGCTAAAGAGAAGTATGATAAAATTCTTTATTCAAAAAGAGTTGATGGAGAACTTCCTAATATAATTGCTGCATCAACAGAAAATTTGCAGTCAAAATTCATTATCGAAAAAATTCTAGAATTGCGTGAGGAAAGTGTTCCTCTTAATGATATTGCAGTTCTTTTTCGTTCTTCTTTCTTTTCATTTGATCTTGAAATTGAGCTAAATAAGGCGAATATTCCTTTTCAAAAATTTGGAGGTATGAAATTTATTGAAGCTGCACATATTAAAGATATCCTATCATTTTTAAGGATTTCAGCAAATCCAAAAGATGTCGTTAGCTGGTTTCGTGTTTTGCTTCTTCATGAAGGAATAGGTCCAAAAACAGCACAGAAAATCTTAAACGATCTTGCGACAGCGAAACTTACATTAACGGCTGACCTTGATTCCTCATTACCTCTATTCCAAAAAAAGAACATAATCAAATTATTTCAATTGCTATATAAAATAAATACAGATAATACGTTACCTTCAGAAAAACTTCAAACAGTTCTAAATTATTATTATCCGATATTTAAAGAAAAATATGATGATTTTAATAAACGCAAAAAAGACTTGGATATTTTCCAGAATATTACTGAAAATTACAGATCATTAGACAAATTTCTTTCCGATATGGCTATCGAACCGATCATTGATAGCGTTGTTGATATTGCCGGTCAAAGTAAAGATGATGAATTTGTTACTCTTTCTACTATTCACTCTGCAAAAGGTTTAGAATGGCATTCTGTCTTTATTATTAATGCTGTTGAAGGATTTTTCCCTTCTTCCAGATCTTCTGATAAGTCAGAAACTCTTGAAGAGGAAAGAAGACTAATGTATGTGGCTTCCACTCGAGCAAAACAAAACCTTTTTATAATTTATCCGATGAATTTGTTTGACCGTGAATCTGGGAAAACTCTTTCCAAACCGTCCCGTTTTATAGCGGATATAAAAAATGATCTTGTAGAAGGATGGCTTTTGGAGGAAGACTTATAATTTCTATGATTACCATTGAAACATTTTTTTTACTTTTAATCTCAATTTTGCTAATCTTTAATATTATTATTTATATAGGTTTGAAGTTAAAAAGGCAATTATTAAAAGAACGAAACAATAAAATTTTTATCTCTATAGTTATTGCTGCTAAAAATGAAGAAGAAAATATTATTTCTCTAATTAAATCTATTAAAGATCTTGACTTTCCATCTAAGCAATTTGAATTAATTATTGTTGATGATAATTCCAATGACAACACGCTCAAGGTTGCGGAATCTTATGCTAAAGATTTGCCTAACCTATTTATTTATTCAATAAAGGAAAAAAGATTACCCGGGAAAAAAGGAGCTTTAGATTTTGGTATTGCCAAAACTAGATATCCATATATTCTTATTACCGATGCAGATTGCATTCCCGCAAAAGATTGGCTTAAAAACTATTCTAATAAGTTTAGCGAAGGTTATGACTTCCTTTTTGGAATAGCTCCATTTGTTAAAGAAGATAGTCTAATAAATAAAATATCATGCTTTGAAAATTTAAAAAGTTCTATTTTAACTTTTTCTGCTGCTAACATTGGCTTCCCTTATTCCGCAGCAGCTAGAAATTTTGGATTTAATAAATTATCCTTTTATAAAATAGCTGGTTATAACAACACTACTGAAACTTTAAGCGGAGACGATGATTTACTTTTAAGGGAAGCTGTTAAAAATCGACTTAGGATAGGTACAATTGTTGAAAGCAGTTCTTGTGTTTATTCTTATTCGAAAAAGACTTTTAAGGAATACTTTTCACAACGCTCACGGCATACTAAAACTTCTTTTTATTATTTGCCGTCTCGTCAAGTTTTACTTGGCATTTGGCATTTAATAAATTTGATATGTATCTTTTCAATCATCTTGATACCAATCAATTTGTTATATCTTATTCCATTTTCCCTAAAACTTTTGTTCGATGTTGTATTAACTATGGTTTTTCAGCCATTCTTCGGCTATAAATTTAATTTAATAGAACTATTATTCCTGCAATTAAATTATGAAATATTATTAGTTATAAATTTTTTTGGTGCAATTTTTAAGAATGACAAGTGGAAATAGTCTATTTGTATAGAGAAAAGTATTAAATAATTCGATTCTATGGCCAAATTATAAAAATTTTAACTAATATTAATTTGATTTCCGAAACTAAAAATATATTTTTGAGCGGAAAACTTTAAAAACAATTTTATGGATAATAAGACATTAGCGCTGAAAGCTATAGAAGCAAAAAAATATTCTCTCCCGACCTATTCTAATTTCCATGTTGGAGCCTCGCTTTTAACTGATGAAGGAAGAATATATCTTGGAGGAAATATTGAAACTTCATCTTATAGCTTAACGATTTGTGCTGAAAGAACTGCCGTGTTTAAAGCCATATCAGAAGGGGAAAGAAAGTTTAAGTCTATAGCTGTGGCTAGCGATGCTCCGGGATTTTGTCCACCTTGCGGAGCTTGCAGGCAAGTGCTGTTTGACTTATGCGGAGATATTGATGTAGTTTTGATAAATAATAAAGAAGAAATTAAAGTACTTAAATTATCGGAATTATTACCATTAGCCTTCAGTAAAAAGGAATTAATTTAGTGGAATTATTATGATGGATATTGCCCCTCACTCAATGCCGAAAGAAACTGGCTGGATTGAAATAATTGCCGGATGTATGTTCAGCGGAAAAACAGAAGAATTAATCCGTCGTCTTAGAAGAGCAACAATTGCAAAGCAAAGGGTTAAGATTTTTAAGCCTAAAATTGATAATAGATACTCTTCCTCAGATATTGTGTCTCACAGTGAACAAAGCCTTCCTTCTATTTTAATTGAAGATATCAATGATGTACTTAAATACTCAAATGAATCAAACGTTATTGGAATTGATGAAGCACAATTTTTTAATAATGATATAATTAAAGTTTGCAACAAATTAGCAAATGACGGAAAAAGGGTAATTGTTGCCGGGCTTGACCAAGACTATCAAGGGATTCCTTTTGAGCCTATGCCGCAATTATTGGCAATCGCTGAATACATAACAAAAACCCTTGCAATTTGCGTTAACTGCGGCAACCCTGCCGATAAAACTCAACGGAAAATTATATCACCCGAAAGAGTTGTTGTAGGTGCATCAGATATCTATGAAGCCCGTTGCCGAAAATGCCATTATATTCCGGAAGAATCCTAATAGGACATATATGTATATAGAATCTGCCTTACGGGGTGTAATTGGTATTGTATTAATTATTGGAATTGCATTCCTATTTTCGAATAATAAAAGAAAAATTGATTGGCGTTTGGTTTCAATAGGTATAATTATGCAGTTTGTTATCGCTGTACTAATTATTCATGGTGAAACTTTAAGGACATGGTTTTTCCCATTGGGGTGGGTTAAAGATATTGCTAATTGGTTCGGAAATGCCATTGTTGCTATATTGGGATTTACGACTGAGGGAAGCAAATTTGTCTTTGGCAACCTTGCAGATGGATTTAGCAAGGATAGTATAGGTTTCTTTTTTGCATTTCAAGTATTGCCGACTATTATATTCGTTTCAACACTTACCGCCATTCTTTATTATTTTGGTATCCTTCAACTAGTCGTAAAAGGTATGGCTTTTATTATGTCAAAACTTTTAGGAATTAGCGGTGCGGAGTCACTTTCTAATACTGCCAATATTTTCCTCGGACAAACTGAAGCGCCGCTTTTAGTAAGGCCTTATATAGCTAAAATGACTAATTCAGAAATCTTAACAATTATGATCGGAGGAATGGCAACTATTTCTGCTGGTGTTATGGCTAGTTATAGTCAGATATTGGGCCAGGCATATTCTCAATTGACTAAGATTCCCTTGGCTGCGGCTCAGCTTAAATTTGCTGTGGATCTTTTAGCCGGGAGTACAATGGCTGCTCCTGCTTCAATTGTTATAGCTAAAATATTATTCCCGGAAACATCAGAACCTATAACAAAAGGTACTGTAAAAATTAAAATTGAAAAATCATCTTCTAATGTTATCGAAGCAGCTGCTACCGGTGCTTCAGATGGACTTCATCTTGCGCTGAATGTTGCTGGAATGTTGATTGCTTTTATAGCTTTGATTGCAATGTTCAATTATATTTTGCAAAATTTGGGTAATAACTTTGGTATTAACTCAATGCTGCAGGCTAACTTTGGTCAGCCACTTTCGATGCAATTAATCTTTGGCATTTTGCTGAAGTATGTCGCAATTGGGATAGGCGTACCGGCAAAAGATGCTCTCCAATTTGGCAGCTTAATCGGTACTAAAACTGTTATTAATGAATTTGTTGCCTATGTGGATTTAGCAAATATAATTAAGACCGGTGCACTTAGTGAAAAAACTATTACTATGGCAGCCTATGCACTCTGCGGATTTGCAAACTTTTCTTCAATTGCAATTCAAATAGGCGGTATAAGCCCAATGGCGCCGAATAGAAAATCTGATATTGCTGGACTTGGTCTGAAAGCAGTTCTTGGAGGCGCATTAGCTACATTAATGACTGCTTCTCTAGCCGGTATTTTAGTTTCATAATGGTTAATCTAAATATTAAATACAAAAATATTGTTGAGCGTCTCTTAGATGAGTTCTCCTATAAACCGGAACTAGCAATTGTTCTAGGTAGCGGATTGGGAGATTTTGTATTTAGTATCAATGTCATAAAATCTATAGATACTTGTTCAATTCAGGACTACCCAGAATCTACTATCCCTGGTCATGAAGGGAAAATTATATTTGGCGAATATTGCGGAAAAAAAATTTTACTCTTCCAAGGTAGGATTCATTTTTACGAAGGTTACTCTCTTAATGAATGCATTCTTCCTGTTTTTGTATCATATAAATTGAATGCCCAGAAAATTCTTTTTACTAATGCTGCCGGAGGTATAAACTCTGATCTTAATCCTGGTGATTTGATGTTGGCTACTTCTTTTAATGGTATCAATATTAAAAAGGAACTAGCGAGTTTAATTCCTTTGCCGTCAATTGCAGCTAAAAATAATTTTCTTGATTTTCCGTCAAGTGCCTTTAATAAAATAATTATCAGTGCAGCCGAAGCTGAACATATTAAAATTAAAGAAGGAGTCTATTGGTTTACTAAAGGACCAAGCTATGAAACTCCTGCTGAAATTAATATGATTAATAAATTTGGAGGAGATGCTGTTGGAATGTCCACAGTCCATGAAGCCATTTATGCGGGTAATTTAGGACTAAAAGTATCCTCTATTTCTTGTATTACAAATTATGCAGCCGGAATATCGCATAAGAAACTTAATCATTCAGAAGTCACTGAAACAGCAAATCTTGTGAAGGATAAATTTGAAAAATTAGTAAAAAGGGTTATAGTTAGTTAAAAATGTAAAAATATCATCAAAAAAAATAATGAAAATATTTTTGATTTAACCTTGACATTTTTTGCCCAGGATCATATATTTTAGCTATGAAAATTACATTAAATAAAATTCTCTTATCTTTTCTCTTAATATCTTCTGTTTTTGCAGGGGCTTATATTTATAATTTTAATGTAACTAATGAGGGTGATAATATTAAAATTGAATGGAACACCGGGCAGGAATCGAATCTAAAAGATTTTGTTATCCAACGGCGTACTGCTCAGACTAGTTTCTTTACCGATCTTGCTACTATTCAGCCTCAGGGAAGTAATTCGTATTATTCTTATATAGATAGAGCTGCTTATAAAACTACTGATGTTTTTTTTGTATACCAGTTAAAAATAGAAGATAATGATGGCACTGTTACTTATTTGCAAAAGCCAATTTCACATAGTATATCTGCAGTTAAAAGAACATGGGGCAGTATTAAAGCAATGTTCCGATAAACGAAATTTGGATTTTTTAGTCTCAAACAGTGATTTAATCTATATTTTTTTATTACCATTCATAAAAAAAATACCCGTACCCCTCTAATGAAAGATACCTTTTTACCCCTGATAGGGATATTTTTTTCTTTGTTATTAATTTCCGGATGTGCTACAAGCGGAAGAATATCAAAATCAAATTTTAACTCTAAATATGTTAATAACGAAAATAATTTTATTAGAGTCCTTTTAGATAATAGAAACCCGGAAATAATTTTTACTATTCAATCTTCTGTTGTCCTTTATAAAGAAAATTCGCCTATAGCAGTTATTAAAAGAGGAAATGTAGTTCGGCTTTCAAGTAATGGGAACTCAATAAATCTGAATGTTAGTAATAAGTACTTCGAAGCTAAATATTTTCTGCTTAAACCTGATAATAATATTGGAATAGTTGAATTTAAGAATCATGATTATCGCGGATTTATTAAAATAATATGTAATGGAAGTTCTGTTGCTATAATTAATGAAGTCTCTCTGGAAGACTATATACGAGGAGTAATTCCCGCAGAAATGCCCTTGGGCAAGGGTACTGAGTATTTTGAGGCGCTTAAAGCCTTTGCAATTTGTTCCAGAACTTATGCTGTCTCAAGAATAAATAAGTCGCATTCATTTGACGTATATTTGGATACCCGCGACCAAGTTTATGACGGTTATAGCAATGTGAAAAATATTATTAATCGCGCAGTTGATGAAACAAAAGGTATTATCTTGACTTATAACAATCAGCCTGCAACTGTTTTTTATAGTGCCTGCTGCGGAGGGCATACTGCAAACGTAAAAGATGTTTTCCCCGGAAACAATGAGCCTTATTTGCAAGGCGTTGAAGACGGTGATCCCCCAAATTGTTCAATAGCGCCAAATTTTAATTGGACCGAGACTTATTCATCTGAAGAATTTTTAAGCCGATTAAAATCATCCGGTTATTTAGGTGAAGGAAATTATATACTCCAAAATGTTAATGTGGGAAGCAGAAATTCCTCTGGTAGAGTTGAAAACCTTTTAATAGTATTATCAAAAGATGGCGAAGAAATGACAATTAATATCCCGGGTAATAAAATTAGAACGGCTATCCATAATCAGGATAATGGAAATATTCTGAGAAGTACTTTGTTCGAAATTAGATTTAACAGCAATCAGGTTATTATAAAGGGTAGAGGAAACGGGCATGGAGTCGGTCTTTGCCAATGGGGCGCTATTTCTCAATCTATGAAGGGAAGAGATTATAGACAAATTCTATCTTTCTATTTTCCGGGCACCATATTGGGGAAAATCAATGACCCTAAATAAAATTCCTTTTTATTTAGCTTCGAAATCACCTCGAAGAAAAAAACTACTTAAACAATTAAATATAAATTTTAAAACTTTAAGCTTTGAAACAGAAGAAAAATTAATTTATGGCGAATCAGCAAAACAAACTGTACTGAGACTTTCCAAAGAAAAATTAGATAAAGCAGTATCAAAAATTAAGTACGGAATTGTTTTAACAGCAGATACTATTGTAGTATTGAATAACGAAATAATCGGTAAACCTGCAAATAAAAAAGAAGCAGAAATGATTCTTAAAAAATTAAGCGGAAAAACTCATTTGGTATACACTGGCTTTGCTATCTATAATTCCATTACAAATAAAATAATTATTGATTATGAAATTACAAAAGTAACTTTCCGAAAATTAACAATCTATGAAATAAGAGATTATATTTTAACAAACAGTCCTATGGATAAAGCTGGAGCTTACGGTATACAGGATGACTTCGGTGCTGTATTTGTTAAGAAGATAAATGGTGACTATTATAACGTGGTAGGCTTGCCCTTATTCAAGGTTTATCAGGCACTCCTTAAGGTACTATAATTTGCTTAAAAAAATACAACAGAAAATATTG
>JAJXTM010000006.1 GCA_021783875.1 Bacteroidota bacterium | reverse complement strand
TTTAATTCTTCAGATTATTTTAACTCTGCTATTGTAATTCCTTCCCCACCGAATTCAATTGGAGCAAAATAAAATGATTTGACATTTTCGTGACGTTTAAGAATTTCATGTACAATTTTTTTAAGAGCGCCAGTACCTTTCCCATGCAATATTTCAATTCTGTCAAGTCCTGATAAATATGCATTATCAATAAATTTAACAATCCCAAATTCGGCTTCATCGGCTCTTTCTCCTCTTATATCAAGTCGGATATTAGCTTCGGGAGCAATATACTCATAACCATAATGAGTTTCCTGCTTTATATTTTTCTTTCCTGATAAAAGTAAATTAATCAAAGGAACCTGAATTTTTATCGACCCTGTTTTTAATAAAGCTTTTTTCTTATCCGGCGTAATTTCCAAAATCTCTCCGGAAGTTTGGGTATTTTTTATTGAAACAATATTTCCAACCTCAAAATTATAGTTTTCTATATTCAAATCAAGATCATCGGAAATAAGATTTAAATTTTTTTCTTTGAGATTTTTGACCAATTTTTGGGAATTTTTAATCGCCTCCTGATTAGCATTAGATTCTTTTAGTTCCTTGATAACTTTCTCAAGTTGTTTGTTAATATCTTTTAGGTAAATATCAGCTTCCTGTTTTGCAGATTTAAGGATTTGTTTCTTTTCCTTATTAAGGTCTTCAATTTTTTCTTTGTAAAGTTGAGATAAACCAATCAAACGGCTATTCTCAATTTCATTTTTTTTTAATTTATCTTCAACAAGATGTGATTTAGTTTCTAATTCCACAAGTAATTTTTCTAACTTATGCTTATCAGGGTCAAGATATTCAGAAGCAAGATTCAAAAACTTTTCATCCAATCCAATTCTTTTTGCAACCTCAAAAGCATAGCTTGAACCAGGAGCTCCCTGCTTGAAATAATAAGTCGGTTTCAAGTTTTCAGTATCAAAGTCCATCGAAGCATTTTCAAAACCTTCTAAATCATTAGCTATAAGTTTTAAATTTCCGTGATGGGTAGTTGCAAATACAATTGATTCCTTTTCTCTAAGAGTAATTAAAGTAGCAGCAGCCAAAGCAGATCCTTCGGCTGGATCTGTACCGGTGCCTATTTCATCAAGAATTACTAAAGAATTTTTACTAGCAATTTTTAATATTTGATTTATATTTGACAAGTGAGAGCTAAATGTGGACAAATCATCTTCAATAGATTGTTGATCTCCAATATCCAATAAAATGTTTTCAAATAAATGGAAATTTGAATCTGGGCTACAAGAGATATGAATACCAGATTGGACAAGCAAAGAAAGCAAAGCAATACTTTTAAGGACTACTGTTTTTCCGCCTGCATTTGGTCCAGTTATAAGAATAATTTTATTTTTATCTAAAGAAAAATTTAAAGGAATAGTATTTTCTCTTCCATATTTTTTTAAAAGAATTGGATGTCTTCCATTTATAATTTGAAATGGATTATTATTATTGACCTGAGGGAAATCACCCATAACCTCTATTGAATATAAAGCCCTTGCAAAAATTGAATCAATATAAGAAATCAATTCAAATGATTTTCGAATTTCTTGGCTAATTGTTCCGATATGTTTAGTTAGTTCTTTTAATAATCTTTCAATTTCCCTGCGTTCGGCAAAAGATAAAGAGACAATTTCATTATTCAGTTCTAAAGTTTCCTCAGGCTCTATGTATACAGTTTGACCAGTTGAAGATTCAGAATGGATAAAACCTCTAATATGTCGTTTATGTTCAACTTTGATTGGTATGACTATTCTTCCATCGCGCAAAGTTAGATAATCTTCTCGCACATAATCTTTTTCATTAAGTGATTTGATTATTCTATTTACAGAGCGAATAAGCTCTTCATTTGTGCGTTTAATTTCTTTTCTTATTTCAGAAATTTTTACACTTGCATTATCATTTACATCACCGCTTTCATTAATTATTTTTTTAATGCTATGCTCAAAAAGCTTATCATTAAAAAGTCCATTAGACAGTCGTGATAATTCAGGTGCGATTTCTGAATTACTTTTCAGAAAAGCCGATATATTTCTAGAAATTACGCATAGTCTTAATATTTCAAGAATTCTTTTACTTTCAATAAAAGCACCTTCAATATTACTTTTAGCTATTGTTTCTAAAAGATTAGGAATATATTCAAGCGGAGGATGTGAGTTTTTAATAAGGATTTCTTTAGCTTCAGTAACATAATTACCTTCTGTTAATATTTGCGAAATCTGATCGAAGGGAATAGTAGTGAGAATATTGTTCTTACCGTTCTCGGTAACACAATATTTAGAGATATAGCTAAGTATTTTAGGAAATTCTAATTTCTCTAAAACATAATTCGGAATCATTTTGCGGTATCTTTTTCATTGAAATAACCATTTATTATTTCTTTTGTTTCAGGAGTATAGTGATTCAAATAATTGATAGTTGAAGGGATGATATTATATACACTATGATACAATTTCGATTCATTCTTCGCAGATTTAGAAGGGGTATCAAAAATGTTCAAAAGGAAAAAAACAGCACTTATAAAAAATAATATTTGTATAGCCCCAATAGCTCCTCCAATAATTTGATTTAGCAATCCGCTTACCTTATCAAAGGGATGTACCAATCTTTTAACGATTGAAGTAATAACCATTATTGTTATAAAAATTATGATACCTGCAATTATTTGAGAAAGATATATCTCAATACTCAGATATTTATCAATTAATTTACCAAACTCTGAAGCGAATTTGGCAGCTAAGAAAATTGCAATGACGAATCCTAAAAAACCGATAATTTTTCTAACAAAACCATCCTTGAATCCAAGTAAAAACCCAATAAGGACTACAATAACAATGATTAAGTCTAATAGGTTCAATTAATTCCCAATATATTTTCTACTATTGATTTAACAAGTCTTCCATCAGCCTTGCCTTTAAGTGCAATCATGGCTTGGGGCATAAGTTTGGGAAAATCTTCTTTATTTTTTGTACCTAGACGGTCAGCAATATTTTTTATCTCTTTAATTATTTCTTCCCGGGATAATTGTTTAGGGAGGTAATTCTGTAATATTTCTAATTCTGACTCTTCTTTCTTTGCTAATTCTTCCCTTCCGGCATTTCGGAATTGTTCAATTGAGTCTTTCCTTTTTTTAGCAGCTGTACTAAGCATTTTAATTTCTTCATCTTCATTTAATTCTCTTCCGGCACCGCTTTTTTCAAATTCTAAAATAAGAGCGCGAATTGAACGAATAGTTTCAAGTCGTAATTTATCGCCAGATTTCATAGCTATTTTTAAATCTTCATTTATTTTTTCTTTAAGACCCATTTTAACTCCGATTTTAATTATTCAATTTGAAATCTGTTAGAAAGCTGTATAATGTTACCAGTAACAAAATTAAAATTACAAAAAATTCCATAAATAAGTTCACCAATTTCTTCTGGTTTAATTAGATTATTATAATTCCCCTTGATCCATTGCCTATTTGCGGGAGTATCAATAATAAATGGTGCAATACCATTAGCAGTTAAATTGATATCAACGCCCTCTAACGCTAATGTTTTAACTAGATGTACTAGAGCAGCTTTAGAAGCACCATAAGAGGCCTTACGGATTTCCGGATATAATGCGGTGAAGGCAGAAATATAAATAATCGATCCTCCTGCAGATTGTTTGACGAGTTCTGAAAAATGCTTTGCAATTATAAAACTTATTTTTAAGTTTAGATTAAACATTTTATCCCATTCGGTTATATCGGTATCCCAAATAAATTTTCCGCCAGAATAGCCTCCAATTGTAGATACCAAAAAGAATGTCTTGTTCTTAGAAGGTTTAATTTTATTAAAAGCATCTTTTACATTTTTTTCAGAAGTTAAGTCCTTATTTAAGAAACATTGTATCTTATTTTTGTCAGATATCGCTATGGGTTTTGAATCGAAAAGAATTATTTTATCAAAATCCTTTTGAGCCAAAGATTTTGAAATTCCTTGCCCAACCATACCACCTGCACCAAAAATTATCAATTCTTTATCCATAATATTATATATTTTTTATTTTACATCAAATTCTGATGAAAGAGAAATTTTTATCAAATCAATTTTAATTGAGGTAGACCTAATTATAATGATGTTAAAGTTATCTATCTTGATTACCTCACCTTGCTGAGGAATTCGCCCTATTCTAGTAGTTATATAACCTGCTAAAGTTTCATAATCTCCAAGGGGAATATCGAATTTAAATTTTTCATTTATAAAATCTATTTCAACTTTTCCACTGATTAAATAGGTATTATCCGCCGTCTTTCTGCACATATCTTCTTCAATATCATATTCGTCTTTAATCTCTCCAAAAAGTTCTTCAATAATATCTTCCATCGTAACAATCCCAGCAGTTCCGCCAAATTCGTCAACTACAGCTGCAATTGAAATATGTTTTCCAAGAAATTCATAGAGCATATCAATACTTCGCTTTGTCTCAGGAACAAATAATATTTCTCTTTTTATAGCATTTATGTTTAAGGGCAATTCAAATATATCATAGGCAAAGATTACACCTTTAATATTATCAAGGTTATCTTCATAAACAGGCAATTTAGAGTAACCAGATTCAATAAATATTGAAAGTGCTTCATCTATCGTTTGTCCTATTTCTACACCGACAATTTCAGTTCTGGGGCGCATTGCTTCATATACTTTTTGATCACCTAGTGATAAGACCTTGTTTATAATTGTACTATCTTTAATATTAACCAGACCAGCTTCATGGCTCTCATTCACAAGAGTTTCAAAATCCTCCTTATCAAACAATGAAGTATAATTTTCCTCAATAAAGTTTGAAGATGGCATAAGCTTAGATGAAATTGAAGATGTAAATTTTATAAAAGGGTTGAGAATGAACGAAATTATTCTCAAAGGTAAAGCTGCGACTAACATAATTCTATCAGGTAATTCTCTTGAAAAATATTTAGGCAAGAGCTCTCCGAATATTAATATGAAGAAAGTAGAAAAAATTAATATAGAAAAATCGTTTAATTTAAAGATTTGAGATAAGTAGAAGGTTAAAATTGAGGCAAAAGCAATATTTACTATATTATTTCCAAATAAGATAGTGGAGAAAAATACCTGGGGATTTTTGGTAAAATAGACAGCGCTTCTAGCTGAAAGACTTTTGCGTCTGGCTTTAACTTCCATTTTTAATTTATTTGAAACAACAAAAGCCATTTCAGAACCGGAAAAAAAGGCACTAATTAATAGAAGGAAAAGGAGTAAAAAAATATCAATTAATCTCATTAATAAACCTTGCCAATAATGACATTATATACGGTATCAATGTAACTTTTATTTGAAGAAGAATAAAAAAATAAAAACTTTGAAGGCATATTATAATTAATCTTTGCAGTCTCATTAATCAAAGTAACACCTGTAATAAAATATTTTTTTTTATTATCAAATTGAGAAGAAATTGTATCCATGGGTATTAAAGAATAATTTTTAAAATTTATTTCATTATCATTTTGAAGAACTTTAATTCCTTTTAATTTCAATTGTTTAATATCTGTTTCTCCGAAATCGTTTATTATTAATTCACATTTTATATGGATTGAATGAAGTTTTGAAATACTTGGCATAAGGTTTAACCAAGCATTAAAGTTCTTAACTTCAGCTGATAAATTCAGATTATCTTTAATGGTTTCTTTATTTGCGCATCCAGAAAATATCAATTCAAAAATCAGAAAAATCAACAAATAATTTTTAATATAAACTATTTTAGTAACCATTTTGAATTAGCAAATAATTAAATTTAAAATATTTTATAAACGATCAATGTAGTGGTTAAAATATAAAATATAATATTAAATATCATTGGAATATCAGTTATTATTATTTCAGTAGTATTTTCACCTTGCTTATTCATATATACTAGAAACATATAGCGAAATATTCCAAAAACAACGAATGGAGTCGTGTAAATCAGATTTTCATTTCCAAATGTAGCAACAGTTCTTTGAGATACAGTATACAATGCATAACATATTATAACAGCGGAAGCCGCTATTGTAGAAATATGATTAGTGAAATCGAGAGAATAATCAGTTAAAACTTTTCGATTGGCTGAATTTTCAATATTTTGAGAATTTGATAATTCAGATTTTCTTTTCATAATAGCCAAGAAGAGAGATATAAACATTGTAGTAAGTAATAGCCAGCTTGAAACTTCAACATTAATAATATAAGCACCGGCAATAACACGAATCATAAATCCCGCAGCAATACAGAAAATATCGACTAGTACTATATGCTTCCATTTAAGAGAATAAAATAAATTTAAAATAAGATAGGAACCAATTAAAGCTAAGAAATAGGGATTGTAATTTATCCCTGTAAATATTATGATTAAAAATAAGATTAATGCGATAACAGAAGCCTGCTTTTTAGTAATTTTCCCTGAAGGGAGCGGTCTTTCTTTTTTTACCGGGTGAGCTCTATCGGCTTCAATATCAATGATGTCATTAATAATATATACAAGGCTGGAAGTAAGGCAGAAAATGATAAACCCGGCTAAAGATAAAATTAAAAAATCTTTATCAAAAAAATGTTTTGAAAATAATAATGGGACAAATACAAATAAATTCTTAATCCATTGAGGAACTCTTAATAATTTTAGATAATTCTTAATCATTAGAAAACTGCTATTTCTTCATAAGTTCCAAAAACTTCTTTAAGTACACCTGTCATTTCACCTAAAGTTACATAATTACGAGCAGCTTTAATAAGAACCGGCATAAGGTTATTATTATCAATAGCTGCAGCGTTAAGCTCTTTTAAACTTTCCTTTACTAAAATATTATTTCTGCTTTGTTTCAAATCTGCTAATCTCTGTTTTTGCATTTTTTCGACTTCGGGAGAAACAGTAAGTATTGGAATATCAATTTTTTCTCCCTTTTCGACAAACTCGTTAACTCCTACTATAAATTTTTCTTTTTTTTCTATTTCTTTTTGATATCTATATGCAGCATCTGCAATCTCTTTTTGGAAATACCCCGCTTCAATTGCAGGAATGACTCCTCCGATTGAATCAATTTGTTCAAAAATCTTATTTGCTTGTTTTACCATTTTATCAGTAAGAGATTCAATAAAATAACTTCCTCCAAGAGGATCCACAGTATTAGTCACTCCTGTTTCATAAGCAATAATTTGTTGTGTCCTTAGAGCAATCTTAACTGCTTTTTCACTAGGTAGTGCCAGAGTTTCATCCATAGAATTAGTATGTAATGACTGAGTGCCGCCCAATACCCCTGCAAGCGCCTGAAAAGCAGTTCTAATAATATTGTTTTCCGGTTGCTGTGCTGTCAAGGTGCAGCCGGCAGTCTGAGTATGAAAACGCATCCACCATGATCTCGGGTTTTTAGCACCGTATTTTTCTTTCATTCTTTTAGCATATATTTTTCTTGCTGCTCTATACTTGGCTATTTCCTCAAAAAAATCAAGATGAGAATTAAAGAAAAATGAAATCCTGGGAGCAAATTCATCTATATCCATTCCTCTGTTCAAGCAAGCTTCAATATAAGCAAAACCATCAGCAAGAGTATAAGCTAATTCCTGAACTGCTGTAGAACCTGCTTCGCGAATATGATAGCCGCTAACAGATACTGGATTCCATTGCGGCACTTCATTTGTGCAATATTCGATCATATCAACTATAATTCGCATAGAAGGATTTGGAGGATATATATATTCTTTTTGTGCAATATATTCTTTAAGAATATCATTCTGAAGCGTTCCTCTTAGTTTTGAAAAAGAGACATTTTGTTTCTGAGCGGTTGCAAGATAAAAAGCAAAAATCATAGCGGCAGGAGAATTAATAGTCATGGATGTAGAAACTTTTTCAAGAGGGATTTTATTAAAGAGGATTTCCATATCTATTAGTGAAGAAATGGAGACACCGCAAATTCCAACTTCCCCTTCGCTTAATGGGGCATCGGCATCCCATCCCATAAGAGTAGGTAAATCAAAAGCAGTAGAAAGTCCTGTTTGTCCGTGATCAAGGAGATAATGAAAGCGTTGGTTTGTATCTTCAGGCGATCCAAATCCAGCAAACTGACGCATAGTCCACATCTTTCCCCGATACCCGCTCGAATGGATACCTCTAGTATATGGAAAATCTCCGGGAAAACCTATCTCGTCTAAAAAATTAATATGTTCAATATCATCTGGACCATAAAGAAGATTTACTTCTTCCCCGCTTACTGTTGTATATTTCATGTTGTTCGATTCAGAATTCTCTATTTTCCTATCAAACTCTTTTTTCTTTATAGAATATTCATCATTAATCATTTTAACACCTTATAAATTTAGACTTTTTTGAAGCCGTTCGTTGCACATTACCTTTTGGGCACATTTATAAAATTAAGTCCTTCCAAACCTTCTATCAAATTCTTCCAAAGGAATTTTAATAACTATTGGTCTTCCGTGCGGACAGACATATGGCATAGAAGTTGCGAAAAGTTGATCAATCAAAAGCCTCATTTCCTTTTCAGCTAAATAGTCGCCAGCTTTTATTGCAGCTTTGCAAGAAAATGATTTTGCAATATTTTCTCTCGAATCTAATTTTTTTTCACGCTGATTAGCAACATACTCACTTAAAAGTTCTAATAGAATGTTTTCTTCTGAGCCTTTTTTAACATCTTCAGGAACACCTTCAATGACAATAGTATTTTTGCTAAAATATTTAATTGAGAATCCTAATTTTAATAAATAGGGGTTAATTTCCTTTAATATTCCAAAAATTCCAGGGTCAAGTTCTAGTGTTTTTGGGAAAAGCAATTGCTGAGAAAAAGGCAAATCAGCCTCAAATCTTTTAAGAGCTTTTTCATAAAGAACTCTTTCATGCGCGACATGCTGATCAATAATCATAAGACCTGATTTAATTTGGGAAAGTATATACTTGCTGTGCAACTGAATAATAAAAGTAGATTCGTCTTCCATATTATTCTTAAACCCTGAAGAAGATTCATGATAAACCTCTAAGAGTTCACTTTTCTCAAAGGGATGGACTGATACCTTTTCATTTTTTATATTATCCGGAATAACACTAAATATAAGATCGATTTCCTTATCCGAAAATTCAGTTCTGGCAACAGAAGGTTTGTTATAAATACTTGGACGGTCTGAAAAATCATTCTGATAAACTTTATTAAAATTGTTAAATTTGATTTTCTCGCCATCTTCATTTGCACCATTAAACTGCATCAAAGGAACAAGATCATGGGTTGATAAACTTTTTTTAATAACAGCAAGTACAAAGCTATAAACATCTCTTTCATCTTCAAACTTTACTTCAAGCTTTGAGGGATGTACATTGACATCAATTCTTTTGGGATCAATGTCTAAGAATAAAAGGAAGAATGGATAATCACCCTTTTCAAGAATATTTTCATAAGCTGAAAATACAGCATGGTTTATTTGTTTACTTATAACATATCTTCCGTTTAAGTACAAGTATTGCTCACCTTTGTTTTTCTTGAGCATCGTAGGCTTGCCGGCATAACCATATAGAGAAATAAAATCCGTTCTTTCTTCGACTTTAATTAAAGCATCGAGCATATTATCCGCAAAGACTTGCCTAATTCTATCTTCTATTGAACCTGCAGAGTAATTAAAAGTTAATTCCTCATCATTAAAAAACTTATAACTTATATTAGGATGGCTAAGGGCAATTTTATTAAAGGTGTCTATAATATGTTTTAATTCTGTGACATCGGATTTTAGAAAATTCCTTCGCGCAGGTGTGTTAAAAAATAAATTTTTTACCAAAATAGAGGTCCCCTTTGAGAAAGAACCTTTTTCAATTGTTGCATTACCTGTGTCGTCAATTCTAACTAATGTACCGAATTCTTCGTCTGAAAGTTCAGTTCTAACTTCAAATTGGCTAACAGCAGCTATTGAGCTTAGTGCCTCTCCGCGGAATCCAAGTGTTTGAATATTTTCGAGATCATCATATTCATAAATTTTACTAGTAGCATGCTTCTGAATGCATAAAACAGCATCTTCTTCGGACATTCCGGAGCCATTATCAAAAATTTGTATTAAAGTTTTTCCTGCTTTTTTTATTATAAGATCAATTGAAGTGGCACCGGCATCAATCGAATTTTCTATTAACTCTTTTATTACGGATTCCGGACGTTGGACAACTTCGCCGGCAGCTATTTTATTTGCTAAATTTTCTGATAATATTTTTATTTTTCCTGAAGCCATTTATAATATTCTTGTATAAGTGTATATATCGAATTCTTTTTTATTTATGATTGATTTTATTTCCCAGACAAAATGATCAATTTCTGGGAAAAACACATCACCTTCTGCACTAAATTTCATATATGAAATAATTAATTCATCAGCGTTTTTTATTGCTTGATTATAAATTTGCGAGCCGCCGATAATAAAAATCTTTTCATAATTTTCTTTTATACAAAATTCATAAGCTTTTTCTAAAGTATCAAAGGTTAAAATCTCTGGAAAGTCATTGATTAATTTATTATTGCTTGTAAGTACAATATTCAATCGTTTTTTCAGAGGTTTTCCGAGAGAATCAAATGTTTTTCTGCCCATAATAATTGGAAAACCAAGTGTAGTACTTTTAAAATGTGAAAACTCTTCTTTTGAATGCCAGGACATTTCACCACTAGATTTTCCGATAACATTATTCTTTGCAATTGCAGAAATAATTATTTTTTTCAATTTAAGCTTTTTCTTTTGAAATTGTCAATTCTATTATAAAAGTTGATCCCTGACCATTAGAACTTTCAGCCCATATTTTTCCGTTGTGAAAATCTATTATATCTTTGGCGATTGATAAACCAAGTCCGGTAGATGTTTCCCCTCCTGTTGGTTTTGCTGAAAGTCTTTGATACTTGTTAAAAAGTTTTTTTAAGTCTTCCGAGGTTAATCCTACGCCATCATCTTTAATTTTTATCAAAACCGAGGAATTGGTTAATTCAGTTGAAGCAAGAATTTGAGAATCAAAAGGCGAGTATTTAATTGCATTGCTAATAATATTATCAATAGCAATTTTAAACCAATGCTCATCCAAAAGAATTATACTATCATTTCCCAAGTATGTAAGAATTGTTTGTCCTTTTTGCACCGCTCTTCTATAATTATTTTTTATGACATCTGTTAGAATTTTATTGATAGAAAGAGGCTTTAAATCCAATTTTAAATTTTTTGATTCTAAAGCAGCTGTATCAAGCATTTCATTTATTTGTTGGAGCATATCTTTTGAAGACGATAAAATAATTCCAGCCATATTTTTTATTTCTTCATTGTCAGAATCTTCATCAATAATTGAAGCAAAACCGATTATTGACTGTAAAGGGTTTTTCAAATCGTGGGCAGCTACACTAAGTATATGGCTTTTTTGTTCGGTTGCTTCTTCCAATTCTTTCTTCGCTTCTTCACTTTCATAAAGTAATTGTTCTGCATTTGTTTTCGCAGCAAGAAGGGCATTGGTCTTTTCATTAACCATTTGTGATAAAAGATTTTCACGCAACTGCATACGTTTAATTTTTGAATTATAAAGACTTTTCACAGCTATAATAATAAGAAGAAGAATTAAAATTAAATAAATAATTATAAATATAGGATAAAGATACCATGGAGGAGATATAATAATTGGATAATTCGCAATAGAACTCCATAAATAACCAGGACTTTTTGCTTTAATTTGTAAATCATAATTTCCGGAAGGTAAATTATACAAATTGATTGAATTCAAAGTATTTGGAATTGACCAAGTAGAGTCATAGCCATTTAGTCGATACTCATACAATATACGTTGAGCTGGATATGTTAAGGAAACAAAAGAACAGTTAATACTTGTGCCGGAGATAAATTCATGTGTATTTACAACCGATGTTTGTTCGCCTTTTTGGATTATTTTGAATTCTTTAAACTGTGGGGTAGATGTAAGTTTTAGATTTTCATTATCCAATTGCCAATAAGCAATTCCGCTTGCAGTAGCAACCCAAATTCTGTTTTTATTATCTAAGACCAATCCGTGAACAGTCACTGAAGAGTTGGGTAATCCATCCTGTGTGTCAAAATTGACTTCATCATTTTTTTGGATAACAATGATTCCCTTTTCAGTTCCCAACCAAATCTTATTACCATCAAGTTTTATAGCTTTAATGACATTATCATGGTATATAGAAGAAAGGTCAACATTAGTAAGTGTATTTCCCTTTAATAATAATAACCCTTCGGTTGAAGCAAGATAAATTTTATTTTTATCAAATTGCATATCAAATATTTGTATTTGGGTTCTTAATCCGGAATTAAAAACTGGAGCAATATCTATAAAACTTTCTTTTTTCTCATTTAATTTGAATAAAGAAAGTTTTGGCCCTGAGCCAGCACAATAAATTTCTCCTGTATTTGATTGAGCGAATAGATTTATAAAATCAAAATCTTTAGAATCAATAGAATAAGTTTTAGTATTATATCTCTTGTCAAATTTCATAATATTTCTTCGCCTAGGAAGAAAAGTCCATAGATTATCATCATTATCGATAAAAATAGAGTTAAATGAGTCATCATTTAACTCAAATTTAAAAAGAATTTTATTAGATTTTAAATCACGATATTCGAGTGAATGATTTCTATAGCTAACCCAATATCCGGTTTTCCCAACAGCAAAGGATATAATAGATGCATCAGGAGCATTTAATAAAGTAGTTTGTGATTTTGAGAAATTGTTATTTAGTATTTTATAGATTGAATTTCCGTCAGTGTAATAAATATTTTTGTTCTTATCAGAGCAGACCTGTTGCGCAAATAAATTTTTATTCTTTTGAAAATGAGTAGGGTCGGTTATAATTCCGAACGAAGTTTTTGTTATTAGTCCCAAACCTTGATCTGATGCCACCCAAAGGTTATTATGTTTGTCGACAAGCAAATCTTTAATTGAAATAAATATCGAATTATGAAATTTATTAAATTGAAAATTGGCGGAGTGCGATAAAGTTTGATAATAAAGCCCATTGTCCCAGGTTCCTAAATAAATAATTCCATCATGACTAATAGCGATAGATGATATTTGTTTAAAATCACTAATTTTTTTAATAGTTAAGGAATTTAGACTCCCTGTAAATTTGCCAAGATAAAGCCCCTCACTCGTCCCCATTAGAAAAGAATTTTTTTTATAATTAATTAATGCATTGATGAAAAAAGTTTTTGTTGGCGGTTCAAATGATAATTTTATAAACTTATTTTGCTCTTTGTTAAAATAAAAAATATATCCTTTTTGAGATGACGAAATTATTATTTTATTACCTAATTCTGCTACAAGAAAACTTCTAAAATAACTATCCGCAAAATATTTATTGTTAAATGTATATTTATAAATTTTACCATTTTTATATCTGCTTATACCTGTCAAGTCACTAATCCAAGTAATTCCATTAGAATCTTCATAAATATTCTTAGGGTAATACAAGGATTGGTTGGAGTCGTTTCTTCCTGAAGTCAAGATTGGTTTATAACTAAATTTATAGTGCTTTGATATAATTTGACCAATTCCAAAATCAGTTACTATTTCTAGTTTATGACTTGGTAAGTTTATAATTTGCTTAACATATAGCGATGGCAAATTTTTTTGATAATTCGTAAAAGTATTTCCATCAAATTTTGATATACCTGCATCTGTTGCAACCCAAATATAGCCCTCATCATCTTGAGTTATACTTTTCGCAAGATTGCTAACAAGTCCATTTTCATCGTTATAAATATGTGTGATAAAGCTTTGCCCAAATGCTAAATGCACATTTATAATTACAAAGGAAAAAAATAATAAGACAATATTTCTTTTCATTTTATAGATATATTAAACAGCAACTTCAAACTTAATTTTTTCATGGCTTTGATAATTTAGTAGTTCGAAATCTTCGAATTGCAATTCGTCAATAGGTTTCTTAGCAATTTTAAGTTGAGAAAGAGGTAATGGCTTGCGCTTCAATTGTTCTAGTAGTCCCTCACGATGATCATATTTAAAATTAGTAGAGTTTTTATCCGCTACATAAATATGTGCATCAATAATAGAATGGGCAAAGAATCCAAGTTGAAGATTCACTTCTTGAGCAATAATCTGTGTAAGCATAGAATAGGCAGCCAGATTAAAAGGGATACCTAAGGCAATATCTCCGGAACGTTGCGTTAAATGGCAATTAAGTTTGCCCTCGCTTACATTAAAAGCAAAGCTATAGTGACAAGGAGGCAATTTACTTTTAGTTGCATTCCCCGGTTCCCATGCTGATACAACTAATCTTCTACTATAAGGTTTTCTTTTAATTTCATCAATAATATATTTTATTTGATCGATTTCAGTTACATTCCACTCCCCTTTTTTATTTTTCTCTGCACTTGGGAAATGGCGCCAATAATAGCCATATGCAGTTTCCAAGTCCCCATTTTCATCAGCCCAGGCATTCCAAATTTTAGTATGTTTTTGGAGATTGCGAATATGATTATCGCCTGATAAATACCACAGAACTTCGTGCAGAATCGACTTCCATTCCATTCTTTTGGTAGTTAAAAGGGGAAAGCCCTTAGATAAATCAACTTTATAAAAAGCTCCAAAATAGGAGATAGTATCTACTCCAGTGCGTGAAGGTTTCCTGCTACCTTCTTTTAAGACTAATTTTACCAAATCAAGGTATTGCTTCATATGATTTAATCCTAATATAAAATTTCCGCTTATAATAATGTAAAATACGAAAAAAAGTGATTGAATTAAAAAAGAGCTGAACAAGAGACTGATTTATTTAAATCATTTAGAAAGATTTTTAGTCTGCATTATTTTCGCCAATGCGTAATTTCTTCTCAAAAATATTCTTAAAAAAATAAGATTCATTGAATTTGTGCAATAATTCAAAACAAAAATTATATACATATAGACATAATTGAAATCACAACCAAAAGTTTCAGGAAAGGATATATTTGGGTACAATAATTGCTAATTTTCATGATAGCAAATAATTCATACTTCTACAATTAAAAAAAATTATAAATTTATCAGAGGTGATTAATGCCTGAATTATTCGATGAAAAAACCGAATTAATTATTAAAAATGATTTAGATAATGAAATAGAAAAGTTAATAAGGCAATATCTAGCTAAGTTAAAATTCAGTTTGGTCATTAAACCAGCAATTATTTCTTTAATAGCATTAATTATATCTTTTTTTATGGACATTTCAAATGTCCCTATTTTAGGTAATATAACAGTAAATATAGCAAAGTCGATATTTCCCGGCTGGCAACCAGCAATAGAAGCATTTCAACCGTTTCGATTTTGGTGGCTGCCGCTATTTACATATGCTTTATTTGTTTTTTTAGCATTTTTAGCATATAAAAAACTTAAAGAAGAAGTTCAAAGAAATCCTGTATCTGAGACCATAGATAGGGTTATAGATTCATATAGTAGCGTCATAGATAGTATTTCTACTGCTCTTCCCTTATTAGGCGCAGCTCTTCTTCTAATTAGTATTAGGTTAGGCGAAGAAATATTCCTTGGATTATCTGTACCATTTGAGATTAAAGCATTAATCGTATTAGCAATTGGAAAATTATTTGAACCAGTATTAGACCAACTTAGTGTTGAATTTCAAAATATTGTATCTCATATAAAAGATTTGAAAGAAAAATATTTTTCTCGAATTCAAATTGAAAATGCAAAAGGGTTATTAGATAAATTAGGTGGAAACAATATTTCTATGGATCATTTCCCTAAAATTGATATAAAGGACATTGAGAAATATAAAATAATAATTACGGATATTTTAAACATTAGTCATTCAATTAAGGAGGATTATAACTTGCTTCAATCTTTAATGGAGAAGATTAACTTAATGCCTCAAATTAGTAAAGACAAAATAGAAGAACTTAAATCACTTGCAAATGCAATTTCACAAGCTTCATTATCATTGAGTAACGAAAATACGGTGACCGGATTGAAATATTTAGAATCAATTGCTAGGAAATAAGAATAATTTCATGAAAAGAAAGAATAAAGATAGTAAATTTATCATCTATCAAGTCCTTTATATATTTGTAATTACCGTATTAGCTTTAAAAGGCGCGGATTTAAATCTTAAAGAAGTTATTTCGAAAGATAAAGTCGTATCAAAAAGTGTCCGAGATTCATTGATGGTGGTAATTGATTCACTTTATGCTCAAGGTAGTAAGTTCGAAATTAAAGTTGATCCAAATGTGGCGGTTGAAAATATAGCACTTAAAGAAAAGCTATTATCTTTGAATAAACAATTAGCAAATATAAAACCTCCAGAAAATCAATTGCCTCAACCAATTGAGCAAAAGCCAGTGGTAAATAGTCAGACAGTGTTACAATCGCCTATATCAATAACACAAACATTTTTACAAAATACCTGGAATGTAGCAAAAAACACAGGGAATATCGTAGCTGCGATATACAATCCAGATAATTTGAATAATCCTCTTGTGGAAATCCCTCCTAACCAAGACAAAAAATTTAACTTAAAAAATGAAAAACAAGTAATCTTGAAATTTGGAAATCAACAACAGACAATAAATGTTTATCCGATGAATCCGCCAAAAATAAAAATTGATAGAGTTACGACTAAAATGGATGCTCCTGCAATTTATGTTCAAGACCTCCAAAGAATAACCGATTTTAATGTCACAATAAAATACCAGCGACCAGACCAGCTTAAAATTAGTTATACCGGACCTATTTCTGTATCTGGTCCTTTCAAAAATAATAATGGTGATTTGGTGTATAATGTTTCTCTTAAACTTGCATCAAATAATCAACATTTTCAGGATTGGGTTGATCATTTCGGCAATTTGCGAGATGCAAGTGGTCGATATAAAACAAATTTTTTCTTTACAGCATATGATCAAATTTCTAAAGTTAATATAGTCGTTGGGGACTCCTTCTTCTTCACTGATTTTAGCAAATAATATATTTGGATACTAAATATGAAATTTAAATTCATCCTTTTTTTATTTCTATGCCTTATAATACCCGCCTTTTCAGCTATTCATGCACAAAATGAAGATGGCGAAAAAATACTATATTTTCAAATGGAGCCGCTTGATGACAGCTTATTTATTAGGATTCAAAAGGAAGTCTTTATAGAACCGCCTGATCCTAAAGCTGAAATAATCGTTGACCTAAGGGATCCAAATAATCAATCAATTTCAATTAAAGGAGTTCTTTATCCTTTTCTTGCATTAAAACCAGAAACTAGGGCTAAAATAATTACTTATCCTTTTAAAATAAATTTAGAAGAACAGATTAACTTCGGAAGTGTTTTTTCTCGTGTCCTTAGTAAAATGAGAATCAAAAAAGTTTTCTCTCCGCCAACTCTTTATCAAATTTCTTCAACTCAAGGCTATATAAATCCATTTTTACAGCTTTTCGGAGGTGAAAGATTTGGAGTACCATTAAAAAGCAGCATAGGACTTTCTTTTGGGACAGGAACTCCCTATTCCGGTCCTCTTGAAACTAATATCATTGAAGCTGACTTTCATATTATTGGTTTTTATGGGGGAGCATTAGGATCTATTGATGCCTTAGCGGGATCTTCTACTTCAAATAGTTATAATAATTTGTATATAACAAGTGGTTATCAAATTGGTTATGTTATACCATTTGGTAATTTTTTTGAATTCAGTTATCAAAATATCACAACTCCCCCGACACCATCAGAACTTTATTATTTTAACAGGAATAACATTGATTCATTAAATCTTAAATCAAAAATATTGAGTGGTTCTTATTATAGTTGGGAATTACGATATCCAATAAGCATTCTTGGATCGACAAGAGCCAAATTTTATGTTGCTAAATATTTAAGTGAAATACATTTAGGATTTACAGGCAGAGAACTTTCTTTAGCCGGTAGTACATTTGATTTTAGTTTTGATGCGATGCCTTATAGTGATGTTAGGAAACCTGAATATATAATAAATTTATTAGTACAAAAGATTGCAGAGAACTGGGGCACAAGTGCATTTGCAATAGGACCTACTTTGGTTCTTTCAAAAAATAATAAGGGAAATTTTGGAGCCGTTTCCGTATTTTTTAACTTTAGATTAAAAGTTGGAACATCTTTATAATAATTTTAATTGATATAATTCTTTTTAATAATTTCTGTGATTTTTATTTTTGCTCCAAATTGCAATATCAGAAGAAATAGAAGTATTAAAGATAGCCTAATTATAAGATTTGCAATATTTAATCCTACAATTAGGATTAATGCAGTGCTTATGATAATAATTAAAAGTTCTTTTACACGATAATTGATAATAATTCTATTTCTAGAAATAGTATACATATAGGCAGCACTGGAGAAAAGAGCAACTGTAGTTGCTATAGCTGCTCCAATTATTTTTATTTTTGGGATCAATATTATGTTAATTGAAATGTTTATAACCAAAGCTAAAAAATCTGCAAAAAGGAAATGATAACTTTTATTAGAGACGTAAGGGTAAACCGAATAATAATAAGATATTGCAGTAAAAATATACCCTACCATAATAAACGGAATTATAATAATTCCGCTGCTATAAATCGGATTAATAAAAGTGATATTTAGAAAATGAATCTTAAACAGATAACTCGAAAGTAAAGTAACAACAATTAATATTAAACAACTTACCGATATTAATGCACTTAAAATTTTACCATAATAATCTTTATAATCGTTTCTATAATAAAGCTTAATTGATCTTGGTGCCCAAGCAGAATTAAAAGCTACAGCTAAAACATTCATTGCCAAGGCTATTCGGTATGCAAAGCTATAAAGTCCCACTTCATCCCTTCCTAAATAATGGTTAAGTATAAATCTATCTCCAAAGTTTACTCCGGAAGTAAAGAGGTTTGCAAATACAAGTGGAAGAGAGAAAAAAAGTACTTTCTTAAATATCATAGAATCAATTTTATAAACGTAGTTAACCTTTATGGTACCCGTTAAAAGTATCAGAACTAAAGTGCTTGAGACTAATTGGGCTAAAATTATACCATTAACAGATAAATTGATGACATATACAAAAATGATATTGAATAAAAAGTTAATAATAGCTCCAATAGATGAATAGTAGACTGATTTTTTGGCTTCTTCATTGGTTTTTAGAAGAGAAATGACATATACACCAAGAACATCAACAAGAACAGTAAAGAAAATTATGATTAAAAGAACTGAGAATTTATTTGTCCCAAATATTACTATAGACAATAATTTAGCATTTATAGCAAATAAGATTATAAGCAATAGTCCTAATATTATAATGGAATTAAAAATTGTTGAAAATATTAACTTTCGTTTATATTTGTCTGGTTCTTCAATGTAAAATTTATTTAGGACACTTTGAGTACCAAATTGAAATACTACTGAGACGATTGAATATATTGATATCAATAAAGCATAGTTTCCGAAATCCGTAACTCCAATAAGATTTGAATAAATGGGCAACAAGGCAAAGCTCAAAAACCGAATTAATATATTCCCTATCACATACCATGCAGTTGATTTAAAGAGACTAATTTTTTTCATTAAATTAATTTTAGTTTTCTTGTTTGTATATTATCTTACTTTGTATTAACAATAATTTTGAGATAATATAAAATAACTAAATTATTGTAAATTGCGCTGAAAAGTATATATTTTTTATAATTATTTTATTATAAAGGCAGGTTTGGAGAATTTTAATTATTCAAGGCATTATAACATTGATGCAAAAAAATTCGATTATTTCGGAGAAAGGTATGCTGCTACAGCTCATGATGAAAAAAGAGTTCATCAATTCATTATTTCTCAGATATCAAAAGAGACAGAATCAATACTCGATGTTGGATGCGGTTCAGCATGGGTAGCAGAATATTTTACTAAACTTAATAAAAAAGTAATTTCTCTAGATATTTCGAAAGTAAATCCACTGAAAGCATTAAATAAATTCCCTAGCAAAAACCATTTTGGAATAACAGCGGATTCTTACTTACTTCCCTTCTATGATAATTCTTTTGATTGCATTATAGCTTCCGAAATAATAGAGCACACTCTCTATCCTGATAAATTTATTGAAGAGTTGTTACGTGTACTAAAACCGGGTCATAAGTTATTAGTATCTACTCCTTATAAAGAAATTATCAGATATACATTATGCATCCATTGCAACGAGCAAACTCCAATGCATGCTCATTTACATTCATTTGATGAGCTTATGCTCGGTTCATTCTACAATAAAAGGCAGGATAGTTTTAGTTGGATAACCTTTGGGAATAAAGGATTGATATTCCTTCGCACTTACAAACTCCTAAAATATTTTTCATTCCCTCTTTGGAAAATTATTGATAAACTAACGAACCTTATTTACAATATTCCGGCTCATATTCTGGCTATCTATAAAAAAGAATAATATATTATTCTATTTCAATCAAATGAAATATTTTTTTAATTTTTTCATTCCAGTTTAATTCGCAAGCTGCATTTAAACAATTTTGTTTTAACGTATTTCTTAAATTTAGGTTCGAAAGAATATTATTAATGTTAATAACTATTTCATCAATGTTGTTGGGATCAACACTCATACCTACTTTATATTTATCGACAATAATCTTCATTTGAGGAAGATTACTTACTATTACAGGTAATCCACAATAAATATATTCAAAAAGCTTATTTGGTAATGCATAGTAATAACTAAGACTTATATTTTCAATTAAAGCCAACCCAATGTCTGCGCCGGATGAAAAATTTAGTAACTCGCTTTGTTCAATTTTACCAAAGAAATATACAATGTTATCAACCCCTTTATCTTTTGCTAACGATTTATAATAATCTATATATTCCCCATCACCCAAAATGACAAGGATACAATCAGTTAATCTATTTAGTACATCAAAAATTATTTTTAATCCTCTTCCAGGTAAAATTACTCCCTGATATAGAAGAATTTTTATCTCATCCTTTAGTCCATAATATTTTCTGAAATTGAATGGTTGCTTAATTTTTGTTTGGTAAGGAAGATTACGAATAACTATCGAATCTTTAATATTATACTCTTTATAAATGAAATCAGAATCGAGATCACCGGTAGTAATCACTTTATAAGAATATTTTATAAAAGTTTTTTCTATAAACCTTAAAATAGTCTGAACATTTTTTCTATTACTCAATCCGGCAAGATGCCCATAAATTTCTCGAGAGTCATAAAATAATTTTGAATTCTTATATTTTGAAAATAAAGCCGCAAATGGAAGTGTATAAACATCCTCAGCAAAAATTAAATCTGCTTTTGAAATCAATAATCTTGTAGTAAGTATAAAAAAATATTTAAGGTAGTAGGTGAAAGGGAAACGATATTTTTTCAATTTGTAAACAGATATTTTACCTCTTTGAGTTTTAAAATCTTTTGTGAGCCAATCAAAAGAAATTATAGTTACGTCATATCCTTTTTCACGAAAGGAATTATAAAGATTTGTTACCCGAGAATCATAATAAAAATTTCCTAAGAAAGTAATTATGACGGTTTTTTTCATAACAATTATATTTACTTTGAATAATAAAAAAGGAAAATGAATATGGATTGCACATTATAAATTGAATAATTATAAAAAATATTGAATTCAAATTTCATATTAAATATCTTTATAAAAAGTATCTCTGAAAATTCCTCTTGCAGCAAAATTTTCTTTAAAGCGTGCAAGCCCCCAATTAGGTTCCATATTAACAGTAAAAATTCCAAAATCAAGAAACTTAAAACCCTCATTTTTATATCTTGTCATTATTTCATAAAATAACAAATTAACTGCTCGATATTCCTGGTAGTTTTCATCATGGCTAATATAAAAAGCTAATACAACTTTTGAATTAACGGAGAAATTACAAACTCCAGCTATCAATTTTCCGTCTTTGAAGGCACCCCATAATCTAATTTTGCCCGGAAATAGATGTTTTAACTTTAATAACTCCTCTAATGAATGAGTGGGGTTGACGTTATGTCGCATTTTCAAGTTCTTCTTTAAAATTTCATAGTATTCTTCAAATCTGTCGCACTCTGCAACTTCAATTCCTTGTTTAATTGACTTTTTGACTGCAGTTCGAGCTTCAGATCGATATGTAGAAAGCAGATGATCATTTTCTATATCCAATTGAACTACACTTGAAACGTCTCTTTTGAGATAATTAAAACCATTTTTAACTAAAGCAAAGTCAATATAATTCGAATATTTTGATTGATAAATCATAGGAGAAGGAGTAAGCTGGATACGTTCACATTTTAAAGTTTTTGCGATTTCGACAATAGATTCAACTAAATCAAAGGCCTCACGAAAATTTAAATTACTTTTATAAACAAATCCTCCATAAGATGTTCCGGAATGCGAAATAAATACTTTTTTCCCATCGCGATCTACTATAGCTGCTGGATATACAGCTAATATTTGATCATTTTTTGAAAATACTATTGATGAGTCGTGAAATCTTGCTTTAGGATGATAAGAAAGGAATAGTCTTTTATGGAAAATTGTTCCGTTATCAGAAGAATCCACAAAATTGTCCCATTGTTCATGAGTAATTTTCGAATTAGATAAATAATTATATTCAATCATTTTTTTTAACCGTAGAATTATTATTAATATTTTCAATTATAACAAACTTATAAACAAATTCCGAAATCATAATTATTATTAAAATAATATAAGGGTATTTATATCTAGCATCTCCATAGGTAGCCAGATTCATCATTAAACAAAGGAATATGAAACTCAAAAAAATTAAAATGCCTTCTCTAAAGAAAATCGATTTATTTTTTCCTGATAATAAGAAAAGAAATATTATTAACAATGAAAAATAATATAAATGGTGAAGAATTTGCACCAATATATAAATAATCTTCTCATAAAACGGCATTCCGGAAAGAATATTGCTGAAATCCCTATTGATAAATATAGTTTTCAATACAAGAAAAAGGTTCCATTTTCCGTAATCGAATAAATGCGAAACAGAGAAATCATCCCATGCAAACATGTATATAATCTTTATAGGGAAAAGACTAATCCACTTTATTGGATGTTTTATAATCCAGTTCTCAGCCTGATTTTTCCAATAGTTTTCTTTAAAATTAAATGTTTTTGTCTCTGGGGAATCAATATAACCGGAATTTCCTTTATCAAAAACATTCGCATTAAAAGCGCCAGTAGCATTTCTATTCGCGCCTATTAGGATATTTATTGGACCATTATTTGACGTAAAAATAAATTTACCGAAGGTTGAATAAGTTAAACTCCCGAATGCTATAATAAATGAGAATAACCCGGCTATAATAAATAAAGGTTTTTTAGATCTTTTTATAAATAATTGATAGGCAGAGATTGATAAATAAATAACAATTAAGCTCCATCCTAAAGGTCTAATGCCTATTGATGCCGCAGCTAATAAGCCTGCAATAAAATAAGAGACCTTACTTTTTATTAAGTAGTAATATATGCTTCCTAACACAAGACAACCGAAGGACAACTCAGTTAAATTCAATAATATAAGTCCAATTGAACTAATATAAAAAATATAAAGGATAACTGCTATTCTTGCTGCATGATCATTAAATATTTTTCGCGATAATTCAAATACAAAATAAAGTTGAAGTAAGTTAAGGAAAATATTTAAAAGCCCAATAGTAAAAGTTGAATTATAAACTGATAGTGCAATAATTAAAAGATTAATATAAAGTGGAGCAATAATATAATCTTGATAAATATCCCTTGGCATCGGGTATAAACTGTGTGAGGCTAAACATTGCTTTGCTAAATTATAATTGTATAGTGAATCACTTTTATAATGAAAAGGGACAGTAATTAAGATAATAATTTGAATTGCAATATAAATTATTATAGCTACCGAAAGATTATCTGAAATCAGCTTAAAGATTTTGTGCATTTAAGATAAAAATACCTAATTATTGGATATTGTAATTTATAAATTTAATATTATTATACTTGATATATAAAGTTAATAATTTTTTAATATCATTTTTAATGTTAATTAATTTTAATCCCTTTATTTTTAACCTCATAAATATTTAGATTGTCATTAAAACAATTTCAATTTACTTTAATCTGGTATTTGCGGATAATATATTTAGTCTAAATAAACCAGTATAAATTATTTTAGGAGCATTATGCACAATTTAATGCAAGATAAGTCCAATTTAAAAATAGCTTATTTTGCCGGAAGCATGCGTCCGGGTATTGATGGAGTAACCAGGGTACTCTATAAATTGATTGAAGAGCTAAATGAACGCAATATTGAAAATATTTTTATTTCAGCAATTATTCCCGAAATTGATAAGCAGCCGACTGAAATGTTTAAGGTTCCTTCAATTACAGTTCCATTTTATAAAGAATATCGATTACCCTATTCGGGACAAAAAAGTTTTGAAAAGCGATTATTAGAATTTAAACCAGATATTATTCACTTTAATAGTCCATGTCCTCTTGGTTATGCTGCACTAAAGTTCGGATTAAAATATAGAATCCCTGTCGTTGCAACTTATCATACACATTTTGTCAGTTATGCTAAATATTATAAAGTTAAATCTCTTGAATCAGTAAGCTGGAATTATTTCCGAAGTATTTATAATAGATGCGAATCTGTTTATGTCCCGTCGCTTCCGATTATCAATGAGCTTCGAGAACATGACATAACAACTACTAAATTTCTTCCTCACGGAGTTGATACTAAAGTATTCAATCCAATATTTAAATCTGAGGATTGGAAAAAGGATCTTGGTATTGAAGGGAAAGTAGCATTGCTTTATGCCGGACGACTTGTTTGGGAAAAGGATTTAAGAACACTTTCCGAAGTATATAAGATTCTTAATGAGAAACGAAAAGATATTGTATTTGTTTTAGTGGGTGATGGTCCAATCAAAGAGGATTTACAAGAGCTAATGCCTAATGCTAAATTTCTCGGGTATCAATCCGGTTACGAATTGTCTAGGACCTATGCATCCTCAGACATATTTATTTTCCCTTCGACTACGGAAACTTTTGGAAATGTTACAGTTGAAGCCATGGCATCCGGATTACCTCCAATTTGTGTAAAAGAAGGCGGAGCTTACGGAATGATAAAAAATAATCAAAATGGTTTAATTGCATTACCGAGGAATGCGAATGATATTTCAGATAAGATTGAAATGCTAATTGAACATCCCGAGTTTCGTGATATTATAGCCAGAAACGCTTTAGAATTTGCAAAATTGCAATCATGGGAAAATATATTTAATGAATTATTCCATAACTATATGGAGGTTATAGAAAATTATAGATTAAAAGAATTGTACAAACAAAGAAAAGTTGCTTAAATAATGAGATCGAGCTTTCTTATCTAAATTTTAGGATGCTCAGTTCGCCAATTCTTAATATATTCTGCAATAGCAGTAGTAGGTGCACCGGGAGTAAAGAGTTCTCCAACTCCCATTTTCTTTAGAACTTCAATATCTTCATCAGGGATAATACCGCCGCCGGTTAATAGGACATCTGATAATTCTTTTTGTTTCATCAAAGTAAGAATTTTCGGAAAGATTGTCATATGAGCTCCTGATAATATACTTATTCCTATAACGTCAACATCCTCCTGCAAGGCAGCTTCAACAATCATTTCTGGAGTTTGCCTTAATCCTGTATAAATAACTTCCATGCCGGCATCACGAAGCGCTGCTGCAATTATCTTAGCTCCCCTATCATGTCCATCAAGCCCTGCTTTAGCCACTAATACTCTTATCTTGCTATCCACTATACCCTCTCTAATTTTATTTCAGATCTAATTATTTCAGCAAATTCTGTTATGCTATCTCTTTCATAATTTTTCAAGACAGGTTTAAAAGTAAAACTATCTTTATAAAATCTTGGGATAATATGAAAATGAAAATGGAATACAGATTGACCGGCAGCTTGCCCATTATTAGTAATAACATTAAGCCCATCGGGATTTATGCTTTTATTAATTGCATATGAAATCTTTTGAGTTACTTCAATAATATTATTAAGTTCGATTAGTGGAATAGAAAGAAAATCGATATAATGATTTTTGGGAATCACTAAAGCATGCCCATAATTAACTGGCCTAATATCCAAAAAAGATATAACCGATTTATTCTCAAAGAGAACTTCAGCTTTTGATTTCTTCTCAATTATGTCGCAAAAAATACAATCCATAGTTTAAAAATAGCTATTTAAATTCTATTGAGCAATTATAATTTAGACCAATTTAACCTTTAAAAAATTATACTATTTGATTTCTTAATAAATGACTAGAAATTGCTGAAGGACTATTATTGATGTAATTTATTTGAAGTATTTTATTTAATTAGGTGCACATAACCAACTTGTTTGAATTTTATTTTTTAGGTAATTTAATATACTATTTCGTCAGGAGTTTACTTGTTACGAAAATGTTTAATATTATTTTTTGTCTTATTTTTTTACAGCCATCTTTTTTCTCAGTCTCAAAATGTAATAGTACTAACGCTAAACGGCGAAATTAATCCCGCGGCAGCTGATTATATTAAATCCGGGATTGAATATTCCAAGAAAATCAATGCACAATGTTTGGTTATTAGGCTAAATACGCCAGGAGGACTGCTAGAATCTACAAGGGATATAGTTTCCGAAATACTTCAGTCAACTATTCCAATAATAGTTTATATCGCTCCTCAAGGATCCAGAGCTGCATCAGCGGGTGTTTTTATAACTCTTTCTGCAAATATTGACGCTATGGCTCCGGGAACGAATATTGGAGCTGCTCATCCAGTTTCGTTAGGTCAAAAAATGGATTCTACAATGAACGAAAAAGTTACAAATGATGCAGCTGCTTTTATTAGGGCAATAAGTTCAAAAAGAAATCGAAACGTAAAGTGGGCTGAAAATTCGGTTAGAAACAGTACATCAATTACTGAATCTGAGGCGCTGAATGACACCGTAATTGACCTTATTGCAAATAATTTAAATGATCTTTTACAAAAAATAGATGGCAAAACCATTGATACTATTAATGGGAAAATAGTCCTTCATACAAAAATCTCAAAAATTATTTTTCTTAACATGAGCCTTCAACAAAAGCTGCTGAGCTATTTAAGCGATCCTAATATTTATTATATTCTTTTCATGCTAGGAACATTCGGACTTTTGTTTGAACTATACAATCCAGGATTAATTTTCCCGGGGATAATAGGATTTATTAGTTTAATATTATCATTTTATTCAATGAATACCTTGCCAATAAATTATGTCGGGTTGGCACTTATTATATTCGGGATAATTTTATTTATTCTAGAATTAAAAATTGCTAGTCATGGAATATTAACTGTTGGTGGAGTTGTATCTTTAGTATTCGGTTCATTTATGCTCATAAATACAAGCGCTACTCTTGGAGGTCTGGACATTTCATGGGAATTGATTGTTTTAATTACTATTTTAACCTTAAGTTTCTTCCTATTTGCCATAGGATATGGCATAAAAGCACAGAAATTAAAACCTAAAACTGGAATTGAAAGTTTAATTAACCAAACTGGTAAAGCTATAACTGATATAAATCCAAAGGGACAGATTAGGGTGCATGGTGAAATATGGAATGCTCAAAGTGTTGAAGGAAGAATATCTAAAGATGATGACATTATTGTCATTGATATTTCAAATCTTAAATTATTAATTCGAAAAGCTAAATAATTTTATTTGGCAGAAGGAGGATTTTATGGATCCTATCTCAGTTTTCTTTTTTATTATTATATTCTTTGGACTATTTATATTAAGTAATTCAATTAGAATATTACGGGAATATGAACGTGGGGTTGTTTTTAGACTCGGAAGATTAATTGATGCTAAAGGCCCGGGTTTAATTTTTCTGATTCCAATGGTTGACCGTATGGTAAAAGTTAGTTTGAGAACAATTGTAATGGATGTTCCACCGCAAGACATTATTACAAAAGATAATGTATCTCTTAAAGTCAATGCGGTTGTTTATTTCCGAGTTGTACAAGCCGAGAAAGTAGTAGTTGAAGTAGAAGATTATTATTCAGCTACATCACAGATATCTCAAACAACTCTTAGAAGTATTATCGGACAGTCTACACTTGATGAATTATTATCAGAGCGCGATAAAATCAATCGGGAACTTCAGCAAATTATTGATGAACAGACTGAACCTTGGGGCGTAAAAGTTTCAGTTGTAGAAGTTAAGCAAGTTGATCTTCCGATTGAAATGCAGCGGGCTATTGCTATTCAGGCGCAGGCTGAAAGAGAACGACGGGCAAAAATTATAAATGCAGAAGGAGAATTTCAAGCAAGTCAGAAACTTTCTGAAGCCGCAGAAATTATAGGAAAATTCCCAGTTGCTATTCAATTAAGATTTCTACAAACATTAACTGAAATTTCCTCAGATAAAAATTCAACTATTATTTTCCCTGTACCGATCGATCTTTTAGCACCGTTTATGAATAAAGCAGATAAATAATTTAAAATGAGGTTAATAAGATATTTGAATATAAAGCTTGAATATTAAAAATATTCAAGCTTTTTGAAGCTGCCTCACCAGGTCTCGAACCTGGACTCTTCTGATCCAGAGTCAGACGTGTTGCCAATTACACCATGAGGCATACGGTACAAAATTACTTATCATCAGTTTAATATCAAAATTGTTTATCTCATTAATTTCAATATTTAAATGAATTTTAACTAATTTTTCCAATTTTTTTAATTATTTTCAGTTTGAAAACACTATTAATTATATAGAACCATAATAAAGACGAAAATGAAATGAAAATAAAATATGTTTTATTTCACATATTGATTATACTCTTAGTAAATAAATACCTTTTTGCCCAAGAGTACTTATTTATAAAATCTATAGGAAACTTTAAGGATGCTAGCTCATTTTCTGTAACATCAGGCGGAATCTTTTATGTATCTGACTCAGAAACTAATGAAGTTTATAAAGTAGATTCAGCAGGTAATATATTAAAAGACGCAGGAGGCTACGGTTGGGACGCCGGATTATTTGATAACCCTGCAGATTTATATGCCAATTTGCTTTCAGTTTTTGTATGCGATAAAAATAACAATAGAGTTGAGCGTTTCGACAAAGATTTGAATTATATTTCTCAGCTAGATACTCACAACGCTTCTGATAAAAGTATGCGATTTGGTTATCCGAACTCATGCGCAGTTTCTCAGCAAGGTGATTTATTTATCCTTGATTCTGAAAATAAGCGAATAGTGAAATTTGACTTATTCGGCAATTTTATTTTGAATTTCGGAAGTTTTGATGCCGGTTCATTTGAGCTTTTGGATCCTATAAAACTCGCGGTTGATAATAATAATAATATATATGTCCTTGATAAGAATAGAATTGTTATATTTGACCAATATGGGAACGGGTTAAATATTATTAAAGAAAATCAACAAATTGACGGGATTCAGATTATATACAATTATTTAACGGTGAATAATGATTCGCTAGTTTATTTTGCAAATTTAAAGAAAAAGGAATTCTCTTTATCTAAGATAAACTTTATGGGCAATGATGAATTAAAAAAGATTGTTAGCAGTTTAATCTTTAATAACAAACTTTATCTTCTCACACCTAAGAAAATATTTGTATATCAAAAAATTCAATGAAATATTTTATTCAAACAAAATCAAATTTATTTTTAAGAATAATTATATTCTTTTTAATATTAATATGGTGTTTGGGATTTTTATCACCTATTTTTTTTAAGGAACTGAATTACTTAGTTATTACCTACCCATTTTCCAAAAGGATATACTCAATAGTATGTCATCAGATAACATCCAAAACCTTTATTATAAATGGTGAAAGACTTTTAGTGTGCGCACGCTGTTCTGGCATTTATATTGGAGCATTATTTTCATCTCTTATATCGCTATTTTATTCATCCAAAATAATAAAAAATATAAATTTATTTTTGTACTCCATTATTTTACTAACCCTCGACGTCTTTTTCTCATCTGCAGGAATATACCATTACTCAAAATTATTAGCTTTTTTGACAGGAATATTTTTTGGTTCTGTTTCATTTCTTTATATTTTGAATGCTATTGAAATTAATTTATTAAAAGAGAGTAATGGAAACTAAAAAAATCTTACCTTCATTTGTAGCTGGTTTTGCTGCTGCAGTAATATCCACCGTACCGGGTGTAAAAAATGTTGGATGTTGCTTAATTGTACCTTTTGCAGTTTTTTTATCGTTATTTCTCGATGAAAAAATCAACCTTGCTAATCCTCCCATATCAATTAAAAAAGCCTTGGCATTTGGAGTACTAACTGGATTATTTGCTGCGGTATTTTCTTCATTTTTCGATTTGCTTTTTACTTTTCTAACAAAAACAAATGATTATGTTGAAGCTTTGCCACAAACTGAGGCATTAATCCGGACTTATAAGCTAGGATCTTTATTTGATCAAACTATTTCTATGTTAGAATTAATGGTAAAACAGATAAAAGCTACAGGCTTCTCGCTTTTGTATGCATTTATGATATTCTTCTCTAATATAATTATTGATTCAATATTCGGGTTGGTTGGTGGATTACTAAGTATGTCTTATTTTAACAAAAGAAATACTTTGAATGATAAAAAATGATAACAGCTTTAATATTTTTCTTGCATTTAATTTTTTCATTGGTTGTATTCACAAAAAAATGGCAAGATGATAATCTTTCTTCAGCATTTATAAACCTTGGGTTAGTCGGATTATTATTTACGGTTGGTTGGTCAATTGCAGGAATTGTATCAAAACTGTTAATGGGTACAAAAGGTTTTGGAATTTATTTTGATAGAGATACTTTTTCGCTTACAATACTTTCTATCTCTGAATATTTTTTTTACAAAATGTATTATTCTGATATTTTCAGCGAAGACGATAAGGGAAAACTATAACAGCAATTTGACTTAATTGTTTTTGAGACGGATCCAAAGCCTGAAATCGCCATTGTTTTAATGCATTAATTGCTGAGTTTTCCAATCTTGTGTCTGCTTTAATAAGAGGTATAATATTTCCCACAGTCCCATCAGGAAGAATAGTAAATCTAAGACGTATATCAATCTCTTTATTTACACCTTCCGGATAAGGAGGAATGATATAGCTATATATTTTGCGCTGCCCCCTGCCTCCCCAGTCAATATCGTATCCAAAACTGCCATTACCACCAGTCTTATTGCCCATACCCATCGAGTTGATATTCGAATTTGTCTTATTAGTATTATTATCTGATTTGCCTTTTTCAACCTTTTTATCTGAAGGGGTTATTAAATCTCTATTAGACAAACTTTTTGATTCCGAAACATCAGTTGATTTCAAATCTTCAGTCTGATTTTTATCATTACTTGAAGATGAATGTTGAATTTGCTGATCATTACTATTCAGTTGATCACCTAATGCACCGGAAGAACCTGGTAAACCTGATTCACCGAAAGATAATTCAACATATTTATCAGTAGGATAATTAACCGAGAATTTTATTGTTAGAAATAATGCAATTATTATTATATGCATTAAAACAGACACAGATGTAGAAATATTTTTAACTGAGCTATATACCATACTATTGTTTTTTGATAACTTGATATTTAAGGAAATCTCACTGATTTATTGATAAATATTTTTCAGCATCAGCGAGCGTTTTGAATCCGCTAATTTTAACTCTATACCATGCTCCTTTTCCATTTACATTTGCTTTCTCTACATA
>JAJXTM010000116.1 GCA_021783875.1 Bacteroidota bacterium | reverse complement strand
CTTTTAGCAAGCTCAATTTCCATATCTGGCGTAATTAAGTCAACTTTACCGATCTCAAGTAAATATTGATCAAGCGATTTGCTTTCCCGGTTTGTAAATTGCTTTGTTATTTTCAAATTTAGCTTACTCCTTTTTATTGAATAATTAAAATCCCATAAATTAAGAAAAAACAAGTCTTAAATATAAAGAAATCTTACATATTTTTGTAAGGCAAAAATTATATCCAGTATAAATTTGGATTTTAGGACACATTTTCGCCAATTTCTCTCCATATATTTTTTAATTAGACGCCTTTATGCAAATATTGGTTCAGTTAAAATCAAAATGAGGCTGGTTTTCCTCATTGATTTTCTTTTTAGCTCGCAGTTCTTTTAGAAAAGTACCGAAGTTTTCGCGGGAAATAATGTATATTTTTCCTACTCGAATAGCTTTTAATTTCTTAGTTTTAATGTAATATAATACAGAAGATTTGCTAATTTTTAACAAAATCGCAATTTCCTGTACACTAAAAAAATCTTTCATTTTTAGAGTCCCATAACAAATAAAATCTACAAATACTCCAAAAGGAATATCTAAATTTAATCATTATTTCCAATTTTCAAAGTTAAAAAAATGAATTTCCGATTTTTATTTAAAATAATGATACCGTAGCAAACTTCGTTAATTCTTGAAAAAAATGTGGCTGTAACTAAAATTCCGTTTTAATTATGTATTTTTATTATTAAAATTTTTTACATTGTACCTCTAATGCGCTTATTTAAAATATTTAATACCGGAAATTCATTATTATTTTTTAAAATAATTATTCCTTTTTTAGCTATTAGCTTGAATATCTTCTCTCAGGATTTACCTAAAATAAACATCCAATACTCATCTTATGCCATGACGTCCGATGGACATTTAGTAGGTTTTTATGGTGAAAAAAATCGGGTGGATGCTCTTAGTACAGGGTATATTTCTAAGTATGTAATTTGGTCTTTAATTGCTACTGAAGATCGGGATTTTTACAATCACGACGGCGTTTCTATCAAAGGTATTTTACGCGGAATCTTTAAAACTATAACAGGGCATATCCAAGGAGGAAGTACTTTAACTATGCAGCTTGCACGGAATTTGTTCCTATCTAATGTTAGGACAATTTCACGTAAGTGGGAGGAAATAAAATTAGCAAGAGAATTAGAGAAGAAATTTTCAAAAGATCAAATTCTTTTAATGTATTTGAATACTGTTTACTTTGGCCGCGGTGCATATGGTATATGGGCTGCATCTGAAGAATATTTCGGAAAAACTCCGGATCAACTTTCGGTTACAGAAAGTGCCGCTCTGGTAGGTTTAGTCCAATCACCTAGCGGATATGATCCGGTAAAATATCCCGGCAAAATGCTGGCTAGAAGAAATATTGTCCTTCATAACTTGCTTGACCAAAATAAAATATCTCAATCGGATTATGAAAAATTTATACAAACACCGCTTGATTTAAATCTAAATGACAATTTTGGCAAATATTTTTTGGAAAGCGTTCGTAAAGAAGCGGTGGATATTCTTTCACATAAAGGACTTAGTCTGGATAAAGATGAATTAAAGATTATTACAACTTTAAACTATAATATGCAGAAAGCTGCGGAAAATTCTGTAGCTTCACAATGGATGAATTTCCCTGCCTCAATGAAAACTGCACAAATTGGGCTAATCTCAGTTGAACCGGGTACAGGTATGATAAGAGCAGAAATAGGAGGTAATTTTCAGTCTAATCCACGCGGATTAAACAGAGCAACGCAAATATTCCGGCAGCCGGGTTCATCATTTAAAGCATTTCTTTACGGTAGTCTACTCAAAAAAGGTTATACTCTAGCAGAACCTCTTTCCGATTTGCCGATTGTAGTTGACTCCGGTTCTGCAATGGAATGGAAACCTCAAAATGATGATGAATCTTTTTCTGAAAAACCGGTTTCAATGGAATTGGCTATCCAAAATTCAATAAATTTATCCGCTGCCTATTCAATTACTCACCTGACCTCTCCTGATTCGGTAGTTGACTTTGCCTACCAATTAGGAATAAAATCAAAAATTCCTTCAGTCCCTTCTATTGCACTTGGAACCGGTGATGTTAGTCCGATTGAAATGGCTGCTGCATATTCTGTATTTGCTGATGATGGAATTTATGCCAAGCCTTTTTCAATTCTAAAAATAGAAGATAAGAACGGGAAATTAATTTATTCTGCTAATTCAATAGATACTTCTACTGTCCTCGATTCGGCAACTTCATATTTAATGACTTCGGCTTTGCAGCATGTTGTCGACAACGGAACTGCTTCTTCTATACGAAAATACTATAAAGGTACGGCTGCTGGGAAAACCGGCACAACTCAAAATTTTACTGATGCTTGGTTTGTCGGGTATAACCCAAAACTTGCAACTGCTATTTGGATTGGCTTTGATAATCCAAAAAGAAAGCTATTCGGAGGTTTTCAATACGGCGGCGCAGCTTGCGCTCCTATCTGGGGAAAAATGATGGAAGAAATTGCTAGGAATATTCCTGGCTTTGAATATAGCAATTTTAAGATCCCTTCAAATGTACATGAAATTGAAATGTGCGAAAATACCGGCGAACCGGCAAAATCAAATTGTACTGATTCTAAAATATATCCGGTTAATTTTGATCTGTTAAGTAAAATTTATTTACTTCATCATCCGGTTCAAAAGGAAGTTTTCACTATCGATCATGCCTGGTAATATTAATAATACCGGACATCCTTATTCGGTAATTTTTATTTCTTCTGCGCGATTTTTTAAATTGAAAGCCGCTAATATTAATAAAGATAAAATAGTGCCGACTAATCCATAAGCAACATGCAGCCCCGCTGCTCCGCCCCCTTGTGAACTTGCAACCGCGCCTACTAATGCACTTCCGAATAATTGTCCGATTCCTGTAAACAAAGTTAACACTCCTTGTGCTGAAGCTCTTTCAGACTTCTGTGATTCTTTCAGCATAATATAACGTAATGGTGCCCCCAGTAAAAATCCCATTCCAATTCCGCTTATTGAAGCTGCAATGTAAAATAAAATTATACTCTCACTAAATAAAGCTAATCCGAACATTCCCAAGGAAAGTAATGTAGTTCCAATAATAAGTACCACTTTTGACCCCATTTTATCCAGCATCCTTCCTGCTGTCGGCGAACCTGCTGCCATGGTCAATACAACAGGGAAAAGCATAAAACTAGCTGTCGAACTAGTGACTTTAAATGAGGATACAAGTAATGGCGGCACAAATACAATAGCCGCTTCAACTATTCCTGCTCCTAAGGATAGAAGTGAAACTAAAACTACTTGCTTTGAGTAAAAAAGTTTAATTCTTAATACAGGATTATTATTCTTTCTCTCGGTTGAAATAAAAAATGGTAATAAAAAAAGCGGAATTAAAATAAACGGGAATACATTAATAGATGTAAAACTTTTAATAATATTATTTGAATTTATTTGATTAAATCCATAAGCCAATAATGCTAATATAATTCCGAGCAAAATCATTCCCTGAAAATCAAATACATTTTTATGTGATTTGTTTGAATTCGATAGCATTTTAAAGCTTCCTGCAATTATTAAAACTGCAATCGGAATATTAATAATAAAAAGCCAATGCCAGCTGAACATTAAAAGAACACCCGCTATAATAGGTCCTATTATAAAGGCTATTCCGAAAACAGCTCCTATCAAACCTAATGCGCTTCCTCTTTTGTCTTCGGGGAAAGTATCACCGATTACTGCACTTGCAACTGGAAAAATTCCCCCTGACCCTAATCCTTGTACAGCTCTGCCTATAAGTAAGATTGAAAAACTTGGCGATAGGGCAACTATCAAAGAGCCGATAGCAAAAAGCGTTATATCAATAATATAGATGGACCTTCTCCCTATAGTATCTGCAAGCTTTGCCATCAAAGGTGTACCGGCTAGATTGAATAATACATATATCGAGAATATCCATGCTGCCGACCTCTCATCTATATTAAATTGTTTTTGTATTGCTGGAAGAGCGGGTCCAACAATTGCAATATCAAGCGCAGCCATCAGCACTCCGACAAAAAGGAGACCTAATAACCTGTTCCTAAATTTCTTATCCGGTAAATCTTTTTGATTACTCACTATTATCCCTAAATTGTTTTTCTATTTGATGGATTAAAAAGAAAATGGTTTCTCCCTGTTTCTTTGAAAATCAGGTCGATAAGTTTCAAAACTTTCAATTTCCTGTGTAAAAACATTTTCAAAACCATATTTATCCAAAAGCATTAATACCCTGTTGTACTCCGATTCTCTTATTGTTCTGTCAATTAAAATATCGTTGTTAGCATGAAAAGTCGGGTAGTATTGAGACATTATTGAAAGATGAATCTTATTACTTAATTCTGCGGCAATAAATTTTAATACTTCTTCTGTTTCAGAAAGGTCATTTGGTAGAACGAGATGCCTAATAATCAAGCCACGTAATAAAATATTCCCTTCATATATTACTTCATCTCCAAGCTGCCTGTACATTTCTTTAAGCGCTGATTTTGTTTTCTCAAAATAATTGTCAACTTTAGAATACTTTTTAGAGTATTCATTACTACCATACTTAAAATCAGGAAGATATATGTCGATTATTCCGTCATATAATTTTAACATTTCTACGGAATCATATCCATTTGTATTATAAATTATCGGCAGGATAAGCCCTTTCTCGATAGCAATCTCAATTGATTTAATTATTTGTGAAGAAAAATGCGTCGGCGAAACCAATCCAATATTATGACATTTTTTTTCTTGAAGCTCAATCATAATATCAGCTAGCCTTTCGAAACTGACCTGATTTTTAATTTCAGATTTCCAATTTTGACTTATATCAGAGTTTTGACAATAGATGCATTTTAGATTGCAATTTCCAAAAAAAATATTGCCGGCTCCGTGAGTGCCGCTTAAAACAGGCTCTTCTCCAAAATGAGCTGTATATGCAGAAACAATCGGCAGGTAGCCGCTTAAACATTTTCCCAATTCATCTTTCGTTCTGTCAATTAAACAGTCTTGTGGACAGATTGTACATGAGCTCAATAATTTTTCCGCATAAACTTTTCTATGCCTTAGCTCTCCCGAATTGTATAATTTTAAATATGAAGGTTCAAATATCATTTCTGCTTTTGCTTTTCGATAGTATACGTAAAAATACGTATAAAGCTGTTATTAATTAGTTCATAGGAATGAAATAATTTCATCTCTGTATAAACAAAATCCGGAGCAATACTACCCATTTATGTAGTAAATTTTAATTATTCAGTCTTTTAGAGCAAAAAAACCTACATTTAGGTAGTGGATTAAGGATTTGCAAAATGATAGGTTAGCCGTTAATAACTTTAATCGAATGATTATTTTGGTAATATAACAATTTCATTCCCGGCTGATTTTCTAAACTTTTCATATAATTTTCATAGGAGATAATATGATAAAATTTTACAATCCCACAAATATCAAAAGCGGAATTATTAATTTTTTATTAGTAGTATTTTTAGTTTCCGGAACTTTTTCTAAGTCGTATTCTCAATATGCTCCCGGAGACCCAAATGCTATACCTGTCTACTTTATGTTTAGCTATAAATTAGCACCGGGAGATTCAGGCGTCGGTCTAAATGGAGCATTTAATAGTTGGACTAACGGTGTTTTTAAAATGACTCAGGTAAGCCCGGGATTTTGGTCTACAACTATACAAGTGCTTCCTTTAGGTTACGAATATAAATTTGTTACGTATAAAGATACTATAGGTCAAAGCGGCGTAATAAATTATTATTCGGATCCTCTTAATCCAAAGATTAGCTCAAACTTTAATAACTCAGTTATTAATGTAAAAAGCCCAATGATATATTATTTCTTACCGATGACAGGAACAACAATCTCTGAGACAAAACCTACTATCAGAGCTAATATTTCCTGGGCAAACAAAGATCAATTAGATTTATCCAAAATGAGCTTTAGTGTTGACGGAATTCAGGTGGCAAATCCGGCTCAATACTTTGATACTACCACTAGAGTCTTAACATATACTCCTTCTGGATCACTTTCTACAGCAAGCCATACTGCAAATTTATTGGTTTATACTATTGCCGGCGATTCGACATCTTTAAGTACAACCTTTAAAGTAAGCGGAAACAGTATTCTTGTTGCTCCATATACCTTCCAATTTGATTCTAAAAGTCCAAATTTTAAATTCTTAGGCAGCATTTCTAGCGTTTCAGTAAAATCTGCATTTAATTCATTTGGCGCAGATCCTCTTATCGATTCAGACAGCAGCGGTGTTTATAAGTTTACTGCTAATCTTAATATTGATCAACCTTTTGAGTATGTATACGTAATTAATGGCGGGCTTTACACTAATGACCCGGATAACCCTAATCTTTCTGTTAATCACGAAACAATTGCAACTGCAGTTGTGGATTCATTCCCTAGGTTTCATTCACTTGTCCCTTCATCAGGAACTATTTATAGCTCTCCGGTTTCTTCAATAAATGTATCTGTTGTTTTAAGCCAATCCGACTTAAAAGGTTATCTAAATTATTCATCTGTTTATGCTGTCGTTGACGGTTTACAAACTCAAGTCAATGAGTCATATTCGGGGACTGATATAGATGTTAATCTATCCTTATCGAATCCTTCGGTCGGCAGACATGTTATTACATTTTTTGGAAGTGATTACTCCGGCAAATCCGCTCCTCCTGTTACTTATGTGTTTGGAGTTTATCCGACGAAAACGGGCTATCATTATGTCGACGGTGATAATGATGATAAAGGACCTGGTACCTATACTTATCCTTCAGGTGTAGATTCGGGTTCTGCTGATATTAAAGAGATTTCTATTACCGATACTCCCGGCAGAGACTCATTAAATTTTTCTATTAAGATGGGTAAAATTTCAGGTAATACGAGATTAGGTTTTAGCATTGTTAATGCACTCGATAATACTTATGTAGAAGCTCCGCAGAATATTAATTTACGAATTCCGGAATGGAATGGCAGAGGTGTTTTTGCTGTATTATCATCTCCGATTTCATCCTTTCTTGATACTACATCTGAAAATGATTTGTACATCTCTAGAATTCCCCTTCAATCAGCATTAAAAATCAAACTGGACTCAATTGCTGCATCTAACGGGGAATTTAAGTTTACTCTTCCTTTATCAGTTCTTCAAAATATTATGGGAACTTATAAAAATGCCTGGTATTTTGGTGTTTATTCATATTTAAAAAATCAAAATGGACCTATAAATCCGGGTGCTAATGAAGCTGGGGCTGGATATCCAAATAATCCCTTAGTCTATGACGCAGCTTTTTTTTCAAGTACTCAAATTCAACAGAGATTGTTAGCGAATTATAGTTCAAATGCACAGATAGGCGGTCCTACGGAAGCAATACTTGGAAGTAATCAGCGTGGTTTTATAGCCGTTATGCCTTCTGATATTGATTCACTCTTAGGGCTGGCACCATCTGTTCAAATTTACGCAAATGGCGGTCCACTCTATTATGATACAGTAACTGTTTCCGGTTATATTAGTGAGCCTTCAGGTTCTTCCGTCAATTTAAAAGTTAATGATACCACTTATACTTCGACAACAAATCTTTCACAGGAATTTCACATTCTTATAAAATTAAAAGAAGGAAATAATCTCATCACAGCAACTACTCCATTCGGAAACGGGGTCAGTACTAGCAATACAATTATTTATAACTATATAGTCAATCATCTTCCAATAGTAAAAATATATTCTATGGTAAATCTTAATACAGTTACAATGAGTGGGGACAGTACTATAGATCCGGATGGGACAACCCTTAGTTATCATTGGAGCCAGGAC
>JAJXTM010000115.1 GCA_021783875.1 Bacteroidota bacterium | reverse complement strand
CGGAGGAAGGGTAATGACATCATCCTCAAGTCCGGGGATTAGTTTGATGCAAGAAGGAATATCTTACATAGCTTCTGCCCAACTTCCATGTTTAATTGTCAATGTAAGCCGCGGTGGCCCTGGACTTGGGACTATTCAGCCTTCGCAAGGTGATTATTTTCAAGCAGTTAAAGGAGGTGGGCACGGTGATTATCATTTAGTTGTTCTTGCTCCTTCTTCAGTGCAGGAAATGGCAGACTTTGTATTTGACGGTTTTAGGCTTGCAGAAAAATACAGAATTCCGGCAATGATATTAGCTGATGGCGCTTTGGGTCAAATGATGGAAAAAGTGATTTTACCTGAAGAGGGATCTCTTCCTAAAACAGAAAAAACATGGACGACCGTTGGAAAACCTGATTCCCGTGAAAGAAATATTATTACATCGCTATTCATTGAACCTGAAAAAATGGAAGTTATAAATTTAAATCTTCAGGAAAAATACCAACTATTGCAGACTGAAGTTAGGTATGAAGAATTTGAGCTTGAGGACGCAGAAATTTGTTTGGTAGCATTTGGACTTTCAGCAAGAATCTGCCAGAAAGTAGTTGATCTTGCAAGAGAAAAGAATATAAAAGTTGGATTGCTAAGACCAATAACTTTATATCCATTCCCGAGTGAAATTTTAAGCAAGATCGCAGAGAAAATGAACTTTATGCTTGTTGTTGAAATGAACGCAGGACAAATGGTTGAAGATGTAAAATTAGCATCAAACGGAAAATGCCCTGTATATTTTAAAGGGAGAATGGGTGGAATGATACCATCACCTGAAGAAGTGCTTACGGAGATGGAATCATTAATTGAAAAACATTATATAATTCATGAATAAGAGGTAAATGGATGGAAGCGGCTACAGCAATAAATGGATATGAACTTGTGTTTCAAAAACCTTCTACATTAACAGATACTCCTTTTCATTATTGTCCCGGATGCGGTCATAGTGTAGTTCACCGAGTTTTAATGGAAGTAGTACAAGAGATGAATATCCAAAAGGAAGTTATAGGAATTGCACCTGTTGGCTGCTCAGTATTTGCATATAATTACATGAATATTGATATGCAGGAAGCAGCACACGGAAGAGCAAGTGCAGTAGCTACCGGAGTAAAAAGAATTCTTCCTGATAAGTATGTTTTTTCATATCAAGGTGACGGAGACTTAGCTGCAATTGGAACGGCAGAGACAATTCATACTGTAAACCGAGGAGAAAACATCTTAATGATCTTTATTAATAATGCGATTTATGGAATGACAGGCGGTCAAATGGCTCCTACAACCTTACTTAGGCAAATTACATCAACCTCCCCTTATGGCAGAAACAAAGAATTTATGGGTTCCCCGCTAAAAATTACTGAAATGCTTGCACAGCTTCCAGGAGCATATTTCGTTACCAGGCAAGCAGTCTATAGTGTAAATGCTGTAAGAAAATTAAAAAAAGCCATTGAGAAGTCTTTTGCATATCAAAAATTAAATCGCGGAACTTCATTCATTGAAGTTGTATCAAATTGTCCATCCGGTTGGAAAATGACTCCGGTTGAGAGCAATAAATGGCTTGAAGAAAATATGTTTCCGATGTACCCACTGGGTGATATTAAAACTCCAAAAGATTAATTATCGAAAATTAGATTTGAAGGAAATAAAAATGGAAAAAGCTCACGAAATAATTTTTGCAGGATTCGGAGGGCAAGGTATATTGTCGATGGGGCAAATTATCTCATATGCAGCAATGATTGAAAATAAAGAATTAAGCTGGATGCCATCTTATGGTCCCGAAATGCGAGGAGGAACTGCAAACTGTATTGTTATAGTTTCCCCCAATAGAATCAGTTCGCCTATAATTTCAAGGTTTGATTCAGCCATTGTTCTTAATCAACCATCAATGGATAAATTTGAAAAAGAAGTCAAGACAAGAGGATTATTGTTATATGAAGCATCTTCAATAATTAATCCGCCATTAAGGAGTGATATTGAGATATTATCAATTGCCGCAAATGAAGAAGCTCAAAAACTTGGGAAAAAACAAGTTGCAAATATGATTTTAGTTGGTGCATTTCTTTATAAGCGTCCGATAGTAGAAATTGAAAATATTATTAAAGCATTAAAGAAAGTTTTACCTGAGCGACATCATCATTTAATTCCGATTAATGAGCAAGCATTAGCAATCGGACAAAGAATAGCGAAAGAATCAGAAAAAGAATTAATTCATAACTAGGAATAAAAACTCTTTATTTGAAAGTGGCAAAAAATGAATCAAACAGAAGTTAAATGTATACATGCATGTAAGAATACTTGCGCAATGCTTAATGAAGCATTGCGAAAAGAAGCTTCAATAGTTCGTTTCTATGAAGGAATCCTTGAAGATTGCAATTTGCCGGAAGTAAAAAGCTTTATTACTGAAACGATTGAAGGAAAAAGAAAAGGAATATTAAAGATAATACAGAAGCTAAACGAAATTCAAGCACGCTCTCAAGTGGTGGATGGACTAATATCCAGTTTCAACAATACTGACGGTTAATATATTATTTTGCAGAAAAGGTTATTTTTTACATAGACAAGGGGAAGCGGGGAAATATATCACATAATATTTTTTAACAATCGTAAAACACCTAATTTTAGATACTTTTGAAAAAGTTCGTTTGACTAAAGACTGTGAAATTAGTATATTTACGTCATAAAAATAACACCGCGGGGTGGAGCAATTGGTAGCTCGTCGGGCTCATAACCCGAAGGCTGTAGGTTCAAGTCCTGCCCCCGCTACTAAGAAAGCCTGGAATAAGATTTCAGGCTTTTTCATTTCATGACTTCATTATTATTTACCGGATTTTTTCTATATATAATAAAAGTTATAGATTTTAATTTTTCATGTTAATTGTCTTACAATTTTTATAAATTTCAATTACTAATAATTTCAAATTTATGAAAATGAAAAAAATCTTTTTTGTCTTATTTCTTTTAGCCTTATTGCCAAATAATTCCTTCGGTGAGAATAAAGGTGAACTTTTACTTAAATCCATTCAAGATAAATATAAATCTATTTCGACTATTTCGGCTGAATTCAAGCAGTTGGCAGGCGGGAAATTGAATCTGGAGGGCAATTTTTATTTTGAAAAAAGTAATAAAATTCGTTTAGAACTAAAGCATTCAGTTATTGTTTCTAACGGAGTAACGAATTGGAGTTATAATAAAAGTGATAATAAAGTAATAATTACGAATTATGATAAAGAAAATCCACCTTTATTTTCTATTGACAATTTAATAAATTCTTACCCTTCAATGTGTCAAGTATCATCTCAATTAATAGATGGTAAAAATGTTCTAGTCTTAACCGCTAAAAACCCTTCATTAAAATTCAGCTCGATAAAAATTTGGTTAAACGGGGATAATTTAATAGATAAGTTATTAATTGACTCGAGCGGTAAAACAATTGAAATAACTTTTTCAAAGTATAAAATAAATCAGAAACTAAATGAGTCAAGATTTTCATTCACTCCACCAAAAGGAAGTTCAGTAGTTGACCTTAGATAAACGACAAGAAAAATTTAAGCTAAAGAGTGTTTTAAAATATTTATTTCCTCTAATACTAGCAACTGTATTTTTATTCATTGCATTTCGGGGTGTTGATGTTAATAAGGTATTGGAAACCATTTCCAAAGCTTCAATACTTTGGATAATAATTTTTATCTTTTCTGTTATGTTTTCCCATTATTTACGAGCTTTAAGGTGGAAAATAATTATCAGCTCCGTAAAAAAAGATGCCAAAATGAAGAATTTATTCGGATCATTGATGGTGGGATACGGTGTAAGTTGTGCAGTTCCACGATTAGGAGAGGTGACAAGAGCAGTTTTAATTGGTAAATGGGAAAATCTTTCGCGTTCTTCAATGTTTGGTACAGTAATACTTGAAAGAATTATAGATGTAATTTTCTTGGGTTTGGCTGTGCTAATTTCATTTATAATATGGAGCGATAACATTTATTCAAATTTCCCCTGGTTAAAATCAGCGCTATACATAACAACTTTTTTAGTAATTCTGGCTTTTATATTTTTATTTTTTATTATTAATTACAAAGAAAAATTTTATAATACTTTAATAAAAATTATCGGTAGAATTTCTGAAAAATACGCTCATAAATCAGCATATATTTTTGAAATGCTGATACAGGGATTTTTAAGTTTAAAAGGAATAAAAAATTATTTTATTGTTTTCACACTCAGCTCTTTTATAATGCTAAATTATGCACTAAGTGCTTATATCGGATTTTATACATTGGGTATGCAAAATCAATTCGGCATACACGTAACATTCGCAATGGCTTGGGTATTAATGAGTATCAGTGCAATAGGAGTAGTAATTCCAACTCCGGGAGGGGTTGGGTCCTATGAGGCTTTATCGAAAGCTGCATTAGTCTTACTTTTCGGATTCGGAGAATCGATTAGTTTAGCTTATGCGATCTTGACACATGTAATTTCATACATTTTGTTTATCTTCACAGCGCTGATTTCCTTCTATATATTAAACAAGAAACATGAAAACATTTTTAACGTAATCGAGACTAATATAGAAAATTTATGAAATTACGAAGAATATTTTTATTCATTATACTTTCCTCAGTAACTGCATTTGCTCAATATAGTGTTAGAGCAGGAATGGGAATATCTTTTTACAACGCTCCTTCATTAATTGATTACATTAATCAGAACTTCGCTTCTCCCAACCAGCAATTAAATACATTCGGTACTGCAATTAACTTTAATGGTGAATTTGACTATTCGATTAATAATACTTATCAAATAGGGTTAGATTTTAATTATTTTTTAAATTCCTATTCATTTACCTCAATTTCAGGAATTTATAAAATGGATTATAATATCTTAATGCCTAGCGTTGTTAATTACTATGTTATCAGCGGATTAGGTTATGATTTTAAATTCGGCGGAGGTATTGGTCCCAGGTTTATGAATGTTAGTGAACAAATACCAGGTACTCCTTCAGCAATAAATTATACTTCTACGGGCTTTGGATTTCTTGCAAGATTTGATGCCAATACTCTTCTTAGTAAAGATCTATATGCCAACATCGGACTTGACCTTAGGTATGATATTAATGGGAGACCAAAAAACGGGAATAATTACCTAGTAAATAGTGTTACAGGAGCAAAAGTTGATTTTAATATGTTTTCAACAATAGTACGTTTAGGAATAACTTATAATTTTTAGGAGGTAAAATTGAATCTTTTTCAGGCTATAATTTTTGGAATAATTCAGGGATTAACAGAATTCTTACCTATAAGCAGCACAGCACATTTGACTATTGCTGCTAAATTAATGCATGTAATCCCATCGATGAGTAATAATGAATGGACTGCATTTATGGCAGTTATTCAGTTAGGAACAATGCTAGCAGTTTTAATTTATTTTTGGAAAGATGTTTGGGAAATTTTATTTGCCTTCTTCAAGGAAAATGTTGGTGAAAAAAGAGTTAAATTTACCGCACAAACATTAAATTCAAAATTAGGCTGGTTAATTATTATTGGCTCAATTCCCGTTGGATTAGTGGGGCTATCGTTAAAAAAAATTATTGAAGGAGCACTTACAAAAGATTTATATGTGATTGCAGCAAGTATGGTTGGGCTAGCATTAATATTAGCTATTGCCGAAAAAATTGCAAAATTCAAAAAAGAATTAACGGAAATTACTCCAAAAGATGCTTTCTGGGTTGGGGTTGCACAATGTTTTGCTTTAATTCCAGGATCATCCAGATCAGGTACGACAATTACGATGGGACTATTTCTTGGTATGAAAAGAGAGACCGCAGCAAGATTCTCTTTCCTTTTAAGTTTACCTGCTGTATTCGCAAGCGGGTTATTGGAATTGTGGGAAGCGAGGAAATTTATAAATCCGGCATTGAGTGCCGATTTAATAATAGCGACTATATTTTCTTTAATATTTGGTTATTGGTCAATTGATTTGCTTTTGAAATTTCTTCGAACAAAAACCACATTTGTTTTTGTTTATTATAGAATTGCTTTAGGAATAGCAATCATAATTTTAATTTCGATGCACCTTATTATGCCTTAGGAGATATTATGAAAAAATTATCAATATTTTTAATAATTTTATTATTTTCACTCGGGTGCAAACAATCACAATCAAGCGGAAAGAATAATATGTTAGTATCACCAGATTCAATTTTAGTAGCGGTTATGAGAACAAATATGGGGACAATTAATTTGGAATTATTACCTGATATCGCTCCTATGGCAGTAAAAAACTTTGTTGAATTATCAAGGCAAGGTTATTACGACAGTTTAACTTTTCACAGAGTTATAGACAATTTCATGATTCAGGGCGGAGACCCAACTGCGACCGGTCAAGGCGGTAAAAGTATATATGGAGGACTCTTTCAAGATGAATTTAATCAAAGTTTTAAGTTTGATTCAGCCGGAATTTTAGCAATGGCAAATGCCGGGCCAAATACAAACGGAAGCCAATTTTTTATAACTCTTGCAGCTACTCCCTGGTTAAATTATCATTATACTATTTTCGGAAAAGTTATTGAAGGTATGGATGTGGTTTCTAAAATCGGTAAAGTTAGTACAAATCCAGCCGATGACAAGCCATTAAAGCCCGTAATAATAGAGAAGATGATCATAGAAACAAGACCTAAACTCAAAAATGATTGAGAACGGATATGAAATAAATGGCAAAAAGCAAAGTACCCTTATCTCCGTTATTAGATGCTATTAAAGGTTTTCGCCAAAAAAAATTCCTCCCTATATATCTATTTTCAGGAGAAGATGAGTTCGGAATTGAAGAAGCATTAAAAATAGCCGATGAATCAATTTCTTCTTTAATAAGTTCTGACTTTGATAAAGAGGTTTTATATGGCGATGAGCAAAATGCAAATTCAATTATAAATAACGCTTCGACATTTCCTTTTGCATCTGAGAAAAAATTAATAATTATAAAAGAGTTTGATAAATTAAGAGATAAAAAACTATTATCTCCATATATTAATTCGCCTGCAGATTTTTCAATTCTTATATTAATTCAAAGCGGAGCAATAGAGAATTATAATACAGAGCCCTATAAATCCCTTCTTCAAAATAAATTTATATTCGATGCAAAAGATTTGAAGGGTAAATACTTAATCGAATGGTTGATAAGTACTGTACATTCTAACGGCAAAGAGATAACAAATGAAAATGCACAGAATTTAATTGATATTGTCGGTGAAAATAGGGACCTTGTAGCAGCACAACTTGAGAAAATTTTCAATTATATAGGAAATAATAAAGAAATCACTTTTGAGTCCGTTAAGTCGATGTCAAGTTTACTAAAGGAATATTCAATCTTTGATTTACAAAACGCTATCGGGAAAAAGAATAAAAAGGAAGCTTTAAAAGTTGGTTTTAATCTTCTTGAAAAAACTACGGAGTCAAACAAGATTATTTCAATTATAGCAATGCTTACCAAGTATTTTACGCAGTTAATGCGGGTAAAAGAGTTAGCTGAAATCAATACAACTGCAGAGGAGGGTGCAAGAATTATTGGTACTCATTCCTTTTATTATCCCGATTATATAAAAGCAAGTAATTTATATAGAGAAAAAGGCTTATACCGTGCAGCACAGGCATTATTAAAAGCCGACCTTGCAGTAAAGACAACAGCCTTAGACGATAAAACTATACTGACAACCTTACTTGCTGAAATATTTGTCACCGCCGATAGAGATTTACCACTTTTGCCGGTTTAAAAGTTACCACCCAAATTTGGCAGATCATAATACTCCCGCTCCTCTATCCCAGATTTAATTAAAAAGTTGTACGGGCAGATTACTAAA
>JAJXTM010000114.1 GCA_021783875.1 Bacteroidota bacterium | reverse complement strand
AGGCGAAATTCAAATAAAAATTGCCGGCCACCTTCGCTCAGTACATATTTATCAAAGTAAACTCGAAGGCTCAAATGTTGAAGTAAATTTTGTGGACTGCCCGCATTATTTTCATCGGGGTCATCTCTATACTAACGACCCGGATGAGGACGAAAGATTCATACTGTTTTCTAAAGGTGTTATTGAGGCTTTGCAACGCCTTCATTGGGCGCCGGACGTAATCCATTGCAACGACTGGCAAACAGGATTAATTCCTCTGCTCTTAAAGGATAATTATTCCTGGGATAAACTCTTTGAAAAAACTGCTTCTTTATTTACTATTCACAACATCGGTTATCAGGGACTGTTTCCCAAATCAACTTTACAAAAAGCAGAGATAGCTGAAAAATATTTCTACCCTGCCGGTCCGGTTGAGTTTTATAACAGTTTTTCATTTATGAAAGCTGCATTGACTTATGCGGATATTATTACTACAGTTAGTAAAACATATGCTAAAGAAATATTAACAAAAGAATACGGCGCCGGTCTGGAAAATGTATTGCTTAATAGGACGAATGATTTGTACGGTATCCTCAACGGTGTTGATTATTCTATATGGAATCCTGAGACCGATAAGCAAATACCTTTTGCTTATTCTAAAAACAATCTTGAAGATAAATTAAAAAACAAAGAGTATCTGCTGCTGCTTTTCGGAATTCCTTTCAAGAAGGAAATTCCCTTAATAGGTATGGTTTCCAGAATAGTTGAACAAAAGGGTTTTGATATATTTGTCGAGGCATTGCTACAGCTTACAGAAATTGATGCCCAGTGGATAATTCTAGGCAGCGGCGAGGACAAATATGAAGATATGTTCCATGACCTGGTTACTCAGTTTCCTCAAAAATTCGGGGCGTATATCGGTTTCAATAATGAGCTCTCTCATCTTGTTGAAGCCGGTGTGGATATATTCTTAATGCCGTCCCGTTATGAACCTTGCGGATTAAACCAAATTTATAGTTTGAAGTACGGAACCGTTCCGGTCGTGCGAAATACCGGCGGACTTGCCGATACTATTAAAGATTACCGTAGTAACAAAGAAATTGGAAACGGTTTTTCATTTAATGACTACTCGGGAAAAGAACTGGCTTCGACTCTTATTAATGCGGTAAAATTATTTAAACAAAAAGATGAGTGGAAAAAAATTCAAATTAACGGAATGAATGCTGATTTTTCTTGGGAAGATTCGGCTAATGAATATCTGAAACTATATAAAAATGCTGTTAAAAAGAATTTTCCTTCTGTATAACGAACATCATTCTAATAATAGTAACCGATAGAAAAATAAAAATGAAAATCACCCCAGCTAAGCGGATCTCCGGGTAGATTTTTTACAAAATGAAAACTCCTTCCAAGTGAAAAATCTGCAGGTCCAATCGGGGTGTTAAATGACAAAGAAACACCTATTCCGTGCCGGAAATCTTTAAATCTAATTTCTTCCTGTTGCTGCCAAATTGATCCGAGATCATAGCGTGCCTTGAAATATGTGTCAAAAAATATTTGAAACGGAAATTTGTATCGATATTCAAGTGATGCTAAAAATATTTGGCGACCTCTGTATTCGTCCTGGTTCATCCCAAAAAACGACTCTTGCCCTCCAAGAGAATATTCTTCGCTTAAAGGAAGAGTTTTGTCGGCAAACCCCATCATCAAACGGGGCGAAAATGTACTTCTATTGCTAATCGTAAAATAGTTTTTATAATCAAAATTAATGTTTGTGTAACCAAGCTGTCCGCCAAGTGCCGCTTGTGCGGTTTCATATGCCGTATTAAGATACATTCCTTTTGTAGGATATGGATATTTATCCTGCGTATCTATCGTCGAACTGGCTTTTATGCTGACAATAGTTGTCCTTAAAGGATCAACAGGCGACAAATCAATATTTTTTACTTGATCTACCTGGTATTTGCCTTCAAAAATTAAATTACCAAACCGCTCAACTTGTGTCCCCACGGAAACAGACCCGCCATAATAAATTTGCCTGTATTGTCCGTCTGTGGTCATTTCAAATCTGCTAATGTTTGTCGAGGGCACTTCAACATAATGATATTCGTCGTCTGATTTAAAATAAGCATTAATTTTATAGGTAAGGTATGTATTAAATATTCTGTTAGATCTATGCTCTAAAACAAATGCCCTATTTCTGCCGCCTCCGAAAAGTAATATTCCCAGCTCCGTTCCGCTGCCGAAAAGATTTTCATCTACTAAATCAAGACTTAGCTGTGCGTTTTTTTCATTGTCAATTCGAAAACCTACCCTTAACAATGACGATTCCTTCTCGCTTACATAAACTAATAAATCATTTTTACCGTCTTCTCTTCTGACATCAAAATAAACATCATCAAATAAATTTGTACTTCGAAGATTTGTTAAGGCAAGAGCAATATTATTATAATTAAAATAATCTCCGGAATGAATAGGAACCTCTCTTGTAATTATCGTATTATTAGTATAATTGTTTCCTATAATTTTAATCGAAGAAATTTTCCCTTCATCAATTATTATATTTAAATTACCTGTCTCTTGGTTAAAGTTGATGTTTCTGATTTCTGCAAGCGAAAATCCTCTGCTCCGATAAACTTCAATAATTGAAATTGCCCGGTCTAATACTTTTTTCGCTGAATAAAAACTGCCTATTAAATTATCAACCTTTCCTCTGATAACTCTTTCCGGAATTACGCTGACTCCCTTAAAACTGATGCTTTTTATTTCAGGATTTGGCTCCAAAACAAAATCAACTGTTGAATGGTTTTCGTATTGTAAAATTTTCGCTGCAATATTTTTGTAATTGCCCGTTGAATAAAGTTTGTAAATGTCTTCCTGAATATCATAACTTGATACGGAATCCATTAAAGAATATTTTTGAATAAATGGTCTTTCTGCATCCGGTTCATTCCCAGTAATCATTACGTTTTTTAAATAAAATTTTTCAATATTAAAACCATTCCTGAACATTGAATCTATTTGCATCTTTATGTGGTGAATCTGAGGAAGAGCGGCTAAGTAACCTCTCTCAATCAATGTGTCTATATTATTAAAATCATTAATATTATATTCATCTATGCTGGGAGTTATAATTGCATTTGCATATTTAAGTTCCGAATTGTTTAACTTTTGCATAGGGATACTGATTATTTGATTGGCAATTTCCCAGGGCATCGATAGGTTTTCTTTTGAAAGAAGATCACTTGTGGTATTTACTGCTATTATGTATTGTCCGCCATTGTCTCTGGCAATACTAATCGGAATATTATCAACCAAACCGCCGTCAACAAGAGTTAACGAATCATAATTAACAGGCGATAGGTAAAAAGAAACACTTGAGCTAGCTCTCATTGCTTGACTAAGCGAGCCTTTATTTATAACTACCTCTTTACCATCAACAAGATTCGTGCATACAGCAAGAAATCTTTTTTTTAAATCACTAAATGATGAATCAACATGAATTGGCGCCTGAAAAGTTAAAAGATTCAAATAATTAGATATCTTCTCTCCGCTATTTAATGATGTCGGCAGAATCGGGGTAAAACCTTTAAGGCGTAATGCAAATATTGCTTTGTCTTCTGATATTTTTTGATCGATAAATAAATCTTTTCTATTCGTTTCTCTTTCGGATGAAAGTAAATTATTCCACTTTGTGTTAATGGCTATTGAATCAAGCTGATCAATTGAATACCCCGCAGCATATAAACCCCCGACAATACTCCCCATGCTTGTTCCGACAATTATATTAATTGGTATTTTTGCCTGGTGAAGCGCCTTTAACACTCCTATTTGCGATAGTCCTCTTGCCCCGCCGCCGCTTAATGCAATTGCTACCGTCGGCATTGCTTTGGGTACTCTTTGCGTCAGTCCAAAAGGTAACTTTTCAACTTTATATTTAACTGTTAATGTGTGGGATATTTGCGCAAATGAGGTGGAAATGATGAATGGAATTATAGCGAAAATTATTTTCTTTAAATTTTTCATTATAAATATAGCCTGTTTAACTTAATACAGTTAAACAGACTGAAATCTTATTTATTATTTACGTTTTTTTTGCTGAGTTTTTGCGTTTTGTTCAGCCGCCTCTAGCATCCTCGCCATAAATCCTTTTTTGTTTTTTGGATTCTTAACAGGAACCAAAACCATTCCGTCATTCTTATGATTTATATAATACTGCTGTGCAATCGAAAATACATTAAACATAAAATAATATAAATTCAACCCGGATGGAAAACTCATGAACATAATAGTAAGCATAATCGGCATTACATATACAAGCGCCTGCTGGGACGGATCCTTCATTGTCATTTTTTGCTGGATAAAGGTTGCAATTCCCATCAATAACGCAAGTCCGCTTACTTGGTCTATCCCTATAAAAGGAATTTTAAATGGCAGCGAAAATATTGTGTCCGGTCTGGAAAGATCTGTAATCCACCAAACAAATGGCTGCTGACGAAGTTCAATTGCTACCTTAAATAATCCCCAAAGGGCTATAAAGATTGGCATTTGTAGTATTAGAGGAAGACATCCACCAGCTGGATTTATACCGTAGGTAGAATACAGCTTCATCGTCTCTTTGTTAATTTTTGTCGGATCGTCTTTGTATTTCTCTTTTATCTCTGTGATTTTCGGCTGAAGAAGCTGCATCTTCTTCATTGATTGAAAACTAGATTTGGTCAAAGGATATAATATTAATTTAATAATAAGTGCAAAAATTATTATTACTATACCATAGTTAGCTATTATCCGGTGCAGAAAGTCAAATAATGGAAGTAATACGTATTCTCCTATTGGTCTAATTATAAATTTTAAACCAAAAAAACTACCGAAATCAACTATGGAATCAAAACTGTGTCCGTATGTCTTTAATAAATCATAATCGGCAGGCCCTATATATAATTCAAAAGATTTTTTTTCTATTGCTGCATTATTAAATGGAACGTTTAATCTTAAATTAAAAAATATTTTTTCTCCGTTGTTTGGAAATGGAGTTTTTATTCCGTCAACGAATGCTCCGCTTACATCTGACGGATTCTTTGGGGCTAAAATTGCCGTAAAATATTTATCCCTGGCAGCAATCCAGTTTACTCTCCCATTAAATTCTTTTTGTACCTTTTCGTTAACTTTGGTCGCTTCAATAACAACGTTTTCACCTCCGTAAAAAACATTTGCTGTCGAGTATAACGCCTCATCAACAGAATTCTCCTCTACAAAACGAACCCCTTGCCGCCACGTAATATCATAATCATCGTTGCTTATAATATTATTCATTCCGACAAGCTCAACACTGTATTTCATATCGTATTTGTTGCCGTAAAAAGTGAAGTTTTTTCTAATGTATTGGTTAGGTCCGACATAATAAGTAAACGAAAGACGCAAAGAATCATTTTGTGAAACTTTATAATCCGAATTCTTTAGACTCGGTTCAAATTCTAAATTTGAGGTGTTAATTGATTTACCGTCTGACGAAATAAATGCCAGATCAGGACCCCCGCCTCTTGTTGCATAATTTATTAACTGAACATGGGAATCATAAAAGTTTGTATCTTTTTGACCGTCGGCATACCAGTTTTTAAATTTCTTAAGATAATACTTCTTAATGTCTCCGCCGTTTGTTGTCAACTCAATCTTTGTAAGATTATTTTCAACTGTTATTATTTTTTCAGGCTTTTCGGCAAATGTAAAATATTTCCCGAATGACAAAGAATCTGCTTTTTGTATCTTCAAAAGCTCCTGTGCTTGCTTTACTTTTGATTCGCCGGAATTTTCCTCTTGTCCGGATGCGGTTTGTCTGCGCATCGAATCTTTAAAAACTAAGGTTGAATCATTTTTGGAAACATTTGTTTCACTTTGCTTTGGTGCACTTATATATAACCACGCAAGAAAAATGATTGCAATTAATACAAAAGCTAAGGTTGACTGTTTGTCCATTAAATTAAGTCCATTATTTTAGGGGATCGTATCCCCCTTTGTTAAAAGGATTACATCTTAATATTCGCCATATTGATTTCACTCCGCCCTTGAAAACTCCATATTTAGTAAAAGCCTGTATAGCATACTCCGAACAAGTGGGATAAAATCTGCAGGACGGTGGGAACATCGGAGATATAAATTTTTGATATCCTCTAATAAGTAAAATAAAAAGGGTTTTCATTCCAATTTTCTTTTTATTTTATCTATTATAAATAATATACCGGGTAAAACATCTTCCTGGTATAATCTTTTATTACTTCTCTCGTTAATTTTATGCGGAGAAAAAATTATTTTTAATATTATCTTCTTTTCTCTACAAACATTAAACAAAGATTCTTTGTTTAACCTGTATGAATTTTTTACTATTCTTCTAAATCTATTTCTCCAGACCGCCGATCCAAACTTTTTTCCCGATGCTGCCGCTATTTTTACACTCGGTGCGCTGTTTCCTTTTTCAAATACATATATTGATTTAATTTTACCGTCTGCAGAATATATGCTGTTGCCCGCAGAAAAAATATATTCAAAATCTTTTCTGCTTTTTATTCTTTCACTCGCTGAAAGACTAAACCTTTTCAAGGGTTGTTATTTCTCGTCGCTAACCGTCAGCTTTTTTCTGCCCTTGGCTCTGCGTCTCGAAAGAACCTTTCTGCCGTTTTTAGAGGACATTCTTTCTCTAAAACCGTGCTTGTTTTTTCTTTTCTCGTTACTCGGCTGATATGTTCTTTTCATTGTAAACTCCTTATTTCAAAAAGATTCCAAAAATAACTAAACTGGCTTAAACTAACAAGATATATTATTATATTATTTTTTTGATAATTTATTAATAATATGCAAAAATTAATTTGCGCTGTAATGTATTAGTGCTTATTTTTTCATGCAATCGGGAAGCAATATGTTTTGTTAATAAGTTGTTGATAATTTTCCCGTGTGGAAACGTTTCACGCCAACTATTGCTGCTCTGCCTTGCTTGTAGCAAATAAAATGTGTGCTATTCTTAATTGTGGGGAGGTAACTTTATTGTTTTTAATGAGTTATCATCACACATATAATGTTAACAAGTTGTTCATGAGTGACTTGCCTGCCTGTTGCTTTTTGATATTGTTTTGTTTTTTATTGTTTTTTATGTTGATAAGTAATTATGATTGATACTTTTACTACTGAATCTGTTCGTCCGGTTGATTTTAATTTGGTTTGGGCAGAGTGTCTGAAAACCATTAAAGAAAATGTCACCCAAATGACATATAACACTTGGTTCGTTCCTATCAGACCTGTTAATATGGAAAATTCTGTACTAAAAATACAGCTTCCAAGCCAGTTCTTTTGGGAGTGGATAGACGAACATTATAATACCTTAATAAACAAAACCATTAAAGAGGTAATGGGCAAAGATGCCAGGCTTGCGTATTTAATAGCTAACGACAACCCCACGACGGAAACATCTCCTGATTTTGTCAATACTAAGCCCAAAGAACAAGTTAAAATTATAACCGCTCCAAAAAAAGATTATGAGTCTTTCCTAAACCCAAGATATACTTTTGAAAATTTTATTAAGGGTGAAGGAAACCAGCTTGCTCGCGCCGCTGCTAGCGCTATTAGCGATAACCCGGGAGGCACTTCTTTTAATCCTCTTTTTGTCTATGGAGGGGTTGGTCTTGGAAAAACTCACCTTATTCAAGCTATAGGAAATAAAATTTTAACTTCCTTTCCCGAAAAAAGAGTGATATACTTGTCAACTGATATTTTCACTGTTGAATTCGTAGAGGCGATCCAATCTAATAAAGCAAATGAGTTTACGGGCTTCTATAAAAGCATGGATGTCTTGATAATTGATGACATTCAATTCTTAATTGGTAAAGAAAAAACACAGGACTCTTTTTTTCATATCTTCAA
>JAJXTM010000113.1 GCA_021783875.1 Bacteroidota bacterium | reverse complement strand
GTGACCAAGATGGTTAGTCCCAAATTGTAATTCAAATCCGTCGGAAGTCTTGGAATATGGCGGTATCATAACCCCGGCATTATTGATAAGCAGATCAAGTCGGCTATATTTTCCTTTAAAGTTATTTGCAAATTGATGTATTGAATCAAGTCTGGCAAGATCTAATAGCATAAATTCAACATCAGCACTATTATTGGCTTTCTTAATTTTATTTGCGGCAGCAATACCTTTTTCAGTATTTCTTACTGCTATAATTACTTTTGCATTTTTATTTACAAGGGCGCGAGCCGCTTCAAAACCAATTCCGCTGCTTGAGCCTGTTACAATAACTACTTTTCCTGTTTGGTCTGGTATATTGTTAATATTCCATTTATTATTATCCATGTTATTTGTTCCTTATTTTTTAGATCCTGCTGCTTCTATTTCCTCATCCTCAACAGAATGAGTTATTCTGAGGTTTGATTCTTTTTTTGCTTTTTGTGCAAGTAAAATATAAAATTTATGAAGCTGGTCTAATTCATCCTGCGTTAAGTCTTCTATGTCTATTAATCTATTGCTGGCTTGTCTTGATGATGCAACTAATTCATTCAGTTTTAATTGAACAGCAAGCGATTCTTTATTCTGTGATCTTTGAATTAAAAAGACCATAAGAAAAGTTATAATAGTAGTACCTGTATTTATAACAAGCTGCCAGGTATCGGAATACTTAAAGATTGGTCCTGTTAAAATCCAGAGTATTATAATAAAAAAAGCCACTGAAAATGCGGCAGTGCTTCCCGAAAAGATAGTTGCCTTATGGGCAAAGTTATCAAAAATATAATTTACTTTTGTCCTTAATTTTCTTTCCATATCATTGTTTCTCTTTCAATTAAACTGCTGATTAAATATAATATGTTATTACATATTAGAGTATTAAATAAATTTTTATTCTTCTTCTTTCAAATATAAATACCTGAATTTAATTGGCAGATTAATTGATAAATCATCATTTAAATTGTATATCGTATATTTGTCGCTATCAGATAATAATAACAGCTTATCTTCCCACCAGCCAATCAGATTATCATTAATTGCATCCGGCGAAGTTTGATTTTCAAGTTTTTGAGAATTGAGGGTCTCACTTGAACTGCCGCAATGAAAATTATATATAGCCAAAACAACAATTAGTAATAGTAATGTCTTCTTCAAATAATCACACTTTTGCTACTTGTAGTTCATAATTCTGAAATTGAGAGTTATTGATTATTTATCCTTTTGAACATCTCAAATTAAAATAATTTAATAAGTAATAAAAATTAAAAAGAGGAATTAACCGTTTCAATTTTAAAATAAAACATTATCTAAATACCTTAAATTCAAAGACTTGAAAGATATGAGCTGTTATTTCCTTGAATTCTCTCTATTCTAATTTCAAATCCGTATGATTTTATTAACTATTAGTTTAATATTGTTTTTAAATAATAATAATTGTAATATTTGTCACAGTAATATTATAATATATGACAAAATAATATTTACTGTGCAATAGTTTCAACTTCATTGGGAAAAAAATGCAAGAGAAACTTAATCGGCTAATTAAAAATTTACCGGGGATTACTTCTAATTTCATCGCTTATTCTGCACAGGAATTTGTGAAAATATCGGATGAAATTAATTTAAATTCAATTCTAAATCGCACTACCTTGACCCTGCCAGATCTACTAAGCAAACAAAAAGAAATTAACAAATTGATCCGACCAAATTATGATTATAATAACAAAATATTATTTGCAAAAGAAAATAATAATTTTATAAAGGAGCGGCTTATGCGTACCATTTATAGTGCTTTATTAATTGTACTAATTTTTTGTGGATCTACTCTAGCTAAAACAAATCTATCCGGAACTATTACCTCCGACTCTACTTTAAAATTAGCAGGAAGTCCATATATAGTAACTAGTGATATAATTATAAATTCCGGAGTTACATTAACAATTGATTCATCCGTTACGATTCTCTTTACTCAAAATACAAATCTAACTGTTTGGGGTACTATAAAAGCCAGGTTTGCTTATTTTACATCCGCAGCAGATACAAACGGCGGTATACCCCATCAAGGTGATTGGGGTAATATTAGGATTGGGTGGTACTCAAATCCCGGTTCTGCAAGATTGGATACCTGTCAGGTTAAATACGGAGGAAACAGTAACAATACGATACTATACTTAGACAACGGTAGTTTGACATTAAATAACGTTCAAATTTCAAGTTCAAATTATAATGCGGTTGCTGTAAATTCGGGAAACGCAATATTGAATGGTGTTAATATTTCTAACTGCACAGGAGATGGCGTAACACTTTATCAGGGAGCAAACATTATAATCAATAATTCAACTATTCAAACTTGCAGCTGGCCTATCGTCTATACCGGGACAGCATCCTTAAGTTTTTCAGGTTTGAATAGTTTTATTAATAATACAAATAATGGAATTCAAATGAATTTCTATTCCACTTCGGCTTCCTTAACCCTGGATAAAATTAATATTCCTTATGTATTCGGAGATTTTACTGTGAATTCGGGAAACGTTTTAACTATCCGCTCGACAAATGTTTTGAAATTTACCGGAGGGCATTTAAATATAAACGGCGCATTATATGCTGTTGCCGGAATCGGAGAAAATATATATTTCACATCTTACAAGAATGATAATTTGTTTGGTGATACCAATGGAGACGGCGCTTCAAGTGCACCAGCAGTCGGTGACTGGTATGGCGTTGTATTTAATGATCAAAGCTTAGACTCAAATTGCATAATGAGGCGATGTGCAGTAAGTTTTGCTGGGGGCGGAAACACCGGAGGAATAAGCACTTATAATGCAAGCCCAACTATCGATAGCTGCACAATAGCTAATAATTATTACGGCGTAATGTTTCAGGGTCTCTCAAATCCTGTTTTTACTAATAATAATATTGGCTCAAGCATGATAGTCCCTCTAGCAATGTCGTTTGAAGCTAATCCGGTTTTAAATAATAATATTTTATCTTTTTCGGATAATAAATACGATGCAATTGGAATACTTGGTGGAGCGCTTTTAGGCAATGCAGTATTGCCGGTAAGAAGCATTACTTCAATTCAAAATATTACTTATTTGTTATTAAATACTGTAACTGTGCCTTTAGGTATGACATTAACAATTAATAAAGGCGTTGTTATTAAAAGTAAATTGCCAGATTATTATGAAAATCCATATATGATTATCGTTAAAGGCAAATTAATAGCAACAGGAACAGTAGATAGCACAATTGTCTTTACATCTGTAATGGATGATAATTTCGGACATCCGGGAGATTCAAATAAAGATGGATCGCAATCTGTTCCTTCTGTGGGAAATTGGGGCGGAATTGTATTTGAATCAGGAAGTGATTCTTCTTCAATACTTGATCATTGTATTATACAATATGGGTCTCTGGCAAGCTATATATATTATTATAATGGCATATATTTATCGCAAGGACAAGTTACGACCATAAATGCAAGTCCGACAATTTCCAATTCAACAATTAATAATGTGAATATAGGAATCTTTGCATTTTCTACTTCGAAGCCAAAATTAATAAATGACAAAATATCAAATTCGATTTCAACTCCAATTGCAATTTCAGTTGCCGCCGATCCATATTTTTCGGGGATTATTTTTGTCAATACTCAAATTACGGCGTTAGGAATAATTGGAGAAAATGCTCCTTATAATAGCAATATTAAGGTAAGAAATGTTGCCGAATATAATAATATCACTTATGTTCTTTTAGGAGATCTGAATATTAATTCAGGAACGAATGTTTCTGTAGACCCTGGCGTAGTGATAAAGTCAGGAGGTCCGGGTGTTCATGTAAACGGCGGATTTAGAGCAAAAGGGACAAAAAGCGGAGGACAAATTGTTTTTACTTCTATAAAAGACGATAATTTTGGAAATCCGGGAGATTCCAACGGTGATGGAAATGCCACTTCCCCTGCTCCCGGCGACTGGAGTACAATCGGGTTTGAAGCAACAAGTGATGATTCGTATTCTTTACTTGATAGCTGTTTAATAAAATTCGGAGGAAATTCAAGCTATTCAAATATCAATGGTCAGAAATATGATGATTGGGGAGGAGTAACCTATACCGATGCAGGAAGTGTTCTATCGAATAGTACTATTTCAGACTCATATAATTTCGGAGTAAGATGCGAAGGAAGCTCGACACCCTTAGTTAACAATGTAGTTCTACGAAGCTGCAGGTTAGATCCAATAGCAATGTCTTTAATATCAAACCCTACTTTTTCAAACATTACTTTCACTTCAAACGGAAGCAAAGGAATTAGAATTCTTGAAGGAACTCTTTCCTCGAATGCAACTTTATTTACAAGAAATGTCGCAGGCATAAATAACATTGCCTATATAGTCAATAAGTTAGTCATCAACCCAAATGCTGTTTTAACTATAGAACCTGGCGTTGTAATAAAATTAATCAATAATCATCCGATTAATGATTATAACTCTATCGTTGTTAACGGTGCACTGATTGCAAATGGCACAACGACTCAAAAAATTGTATTTACTTCCATTAAAGATGATTCCAACGGCGGAGATACTAACAATGACGGCAACAATTCAGCTCCCGCTAAAGGCGAATGGGAATGTTTAGATTTTTATGCTTCAAGCTTAGATACATTAAATTCTTTAAAAAATTGTGTATTCAGATATGGCGGCTATAATTTCTGGTGGTGGAATTTTAATTATAATTGGGGGCTTGTAAGAGTATTCAATGGAAATCTAAAGATTGATAGCTGCACAATTGAACAGTCAACTACTGCGGGAATTGGTATAATGGGCAGCGCTCACCCCGTTATTACAAATACTTTAATAGATAATATAGATTATACCCCGATAGCAATGAGTGTATTTTCCAATCCAACTTTCTCTAATAATACAGTATTTAATGTCGGTATTACAGCACTTGGAATTGTTCCGGAAATTTATTCTGTTGATGGAACTATTCCAGTTAGAAATTTTGGAGGATATAACAATATAACATATTACCTATATTCTAAATGTACAATTAATTCCGGGACAACAATTACGGTGCCTGCAGGATTGGTCTTTAAGGGAGGGAACTGGCAAGTTAACGGGGCATTAATTATTAATGGAACTGTAGACAAAAAGGTTGTGTTTACGGACTTAGCAGACGATGCCTATGGAAACCCGTTGGACTGCAACGGGGATGGGAATGCGACCTCTGCTACAATACAAACAGGAAGCCGGATAAGTTTTGCCGATGTCAGTAATGACAGCTTGAGCCAGATCAATTATACGGTTTTCAGATATAGTGACGGAGGAATCTATCTTAATCAGGCATCTCCTAAAATTAAAAATGATACATTTGATCAGGATAACTGGGGAATATATTTAACCGGGGTTTCTAACCCTGTTGTAGATAGCTGCACTTTTAACAATCTTATCTATTCTCCGTTAAGGTTATCATTAGTTTCCTATCCTGTTTCTACGTTAGGAAATATTTTCTCAGGCACAACATTTAAAATGCTTGGAATTATTGATAATGAATCCTTAGTGCAGGATGTTACTTTACCAAAGCGCAGTTTTGCTGGGATTAAAAATATTCCTTACTTATTTTCAAACTATACAATAGCAAGTAATTCAGTTCTCACAATTCAGCCGGGTGTAATCTTGAAATTTCTGCCAAATACTGGCTTAGACGTTAACAAAGGCTTAATTGCTGAAGGAGGAGCTTCGCCGGACAGCCAAATAGTATTTACTGATTATAGGGATGATCTTTACGGAGGTGATTCAAATTCTGATTCGGCAAAAAGTTCTCCAAATGATAATGTTGCGGGATGGGACGGAATCACTTTTGAAGATCAATCATTAGATCCGTTATGTAGATTAAAATTCTGCGTAATCAAATTTGCAGGTATTTATTATTGGAATAAGGGCGCTGCTATTACTACAAATAACGCAAGCCCTAGCATTTCCAATTCCACTATCATTAATAATTATAACGGAATTACCGCAAAAGGCTCTTCTAATCCTTTAATTAATTATAATGATATTTACCAAAACACTAACTTAGGCGTTAATAATGTAGATAAGTCTTTTGTAATTGATGCAAAAATGAATTGGTGGGGAAGTGATTCGGGACCCATGGCGACATCAAATTCAGGCGGAACGGGGCAGGCAATAACAGACGGTGTTGTATTTAATCCATGGCTGAACAACGGCGCTTCTCACCCTATTTTAGGTGACGTAAGCTTAAACGGTATCGTGCAGGCATTTGACGCCTCTTTAATACTTCGTAATGTTGTAGCGCTAGATACATTTAATATTCTGCAGCAACAGGTTGCAGATGTCTCAGGCGACAGCACTATTTCTGCGTATGATGCATCATTAGTTCTTCAATATTCTGTTGGACTAATTTCATCTTTTCCAGCCGAGATAAACTTAAAATCATCTCCTTCTTCTGAAGATAAAACAATAAAATATCTCGCAATGCAAAAAGTTAGCAGTGTCAGTTTGGATATTGTCGGCAGCAAGGTAAATAGAGGTGAAAAATTAAGTGTGCCAATTAATATAATTAATTCCGGCGGGTTGGTTTCGATTCAACTCAAAATGAAATTTGATCCTACAATGTTTACTTTTAGCGATTGCAAACTTGGGGATAAATATTCGGAATATAATTTATCCTATTCATCGGACAGCAAAACAGGTGATTTAAAAATAGCTATCGCAGGAATAAAACCCGTAAATGACGGCGGAAATATTCTAAATTTAAGTTTTAATGTCGGAAATGATATAAAGGGAGAAATTGAATATAATTTTGCGGTAATTGAATTCTCTGCTAACGAAATCAACTTTTCTAAATCAGTTAATTCTGAAACAATCAAAATCATAGGAAAGCCGACTTCATACGGTTTAATGCAGAATTATCCAAATCCATTCAATCCGACAACAATAATATCGTACCAAATACCGGACGATAATGTTCCGGTTAATCTGATAATATATAATGTACAAGGACAAAAAATAAGAACATTGGTTAATTCGAACCAAAATTCAGGAGTATATAATATAACTTGGGACGGTTCAAATGACCAGGGATTTAAAGTCAGCAGTGGAATTTTCATATACAGACTGCAGGTTAACAAGTTTGTTGCTTCCAAGAAATTAGTATTCCTTAAGTAATGCTAATAAAAATTTACGGGGGGCTTTACAGCCCCTTAAATAAAAATATGGATGTAATAAAATTATGAAAACCAAATTAATATTTTTAGCATTGTTAATATTCTGTACAACATACTCATCGGCGCAAATAAGAATATCAATACATGACTCCACTTTCACTATAGGCGATACTCTGAATATACCGATTTATGCCGACAGCATGTTGACAGATCAGAATATACTAGCTTACAAACTTCAGCTTATGTATGATTCAAATATTTTAAGGATTATTTCTGTTTCTGCAAACGCTACATTATCACAAGGCATGAATGTATCTTACAATAATCAGTTATCAGATAAAATTGATATCGCTGCGGCAGGAACAATTCCTTTGACAAGTAACGGTATTTTATTATTTATAAAAGTCGCAGCTATTAACAGCGGCAATATGTATTTGTTATTTACCGATACTCTTAATAATTATTTCAATGAAGGTTCTCCAGCGATTTCTTTCAGGAATGGATATTTTAATGTTCTTCCAAGACCAACTCTCTCAATTTATCCAAGTTCAGGAATTCTAACTGTGGGCGAAGAAATGGTATTTACTGCAAACAGCGGTCAAAGCCCCTATTCATGGTCGGTTACAAACCCATCTTCTGCCAGTATAAACTCTAGCGGAATATTAACCGGATTAAAGTCCGGGTTTATAAAAGTTATT
>JAJXTM010000112.1 GCA_021783875.1 Bacteroidota bacterium | reverse complement strand
TGCAAAATAATGTCCGAATTCATGACTAGAGATAATAAACATAATTGAAATAGAATAAGGTAATCCTTTCAGAATAAACGAAAGTTGATATGGACCAGGCTGACCACTAATCCATTGTGCACCTGCAACGGTACAAGTTATAAAAGTCAGAATAAATAAACTAATATGAAGAACATAATTGTCATTATTTTTAGTAGATTTACCAAAATTACTTTGGTTCTCATAGAAGTCTTTAATTGCATTTTCCATTTTATAAATCGAAATTAAAACCTAATGAAGAATAATTCTCATTTACATCATAAAACAGACCCTGAACGCTTTTTCCTGAGATATAAGAGAAAACGATGCTGAAACCTCTGCCATTGTATTCCCCGAACTTAATGCCGGCAGAAAATATATTATTACCTGTATATTTTTTAATCTGGTTTAGTTTGAAATCGTCAGCCAGGAAAGGAGTTATGCCCTTAGAAAAATAATTACGTGAATAATAGTCAAAGCCGATTTCATAAATTCCTTTTCCAATAGTATCCGGAATTCGATGGAATAAAAAAGTAAATCCTCCGTAAAGTCTTAAAGAATTAAAGACATAAAACGGCAATATCTCAATGAATTCTCTGCTATAAACAAAGGGCACTCTGTCATTCCGCCAAACCATATTTTGACCATCATAGCTTCCATCGACTAAATGAGCGCTAATATGACTTAATCGAGCTCGGAACCCATATTCAACATTATTCATAACAATTTTATAACCTGAATTAATACCGAAGAAGTAGTCGATAGTTTCGACGGGAAAACGAAAATTATTTTCGCTTCTTAATCGAGTATAAGTGAAAACATCAGTCCCAAAGGAAAGAGTCGAATTGCCATTTTGTATTTGATAAATATCCGAAGACAAACCTGCATTAAGTCGAATTTTTTCTTCACCAAACAAATATGAAAAGCCATTGCGGGCTTCAAGGATATTCGCAGTAAAAGGTTTAATATTTAATTTTGCCGGGAACCATACCCCGACATTTTGGCTTAATATTATCTTTGAAAAAATAAAGATAATTAATATAATATAAGAATATTTTTTCATTTATGATTTTTCCGATTTAAAATTTATTTTTTTTATTTTTTGCTTAACTAACTTATGATAACCATACTTAAATTTAGACGTAAGACTGATAAAAGCATAATAATTAGTCGGGAAAGCAAAAGAAGGTTCGAAATAACAATTTACTGTGCAGCCCTGGCAAAAATCAAATCGACCTTCCATTTTTTTATAGTATTTCAATCTCTCTGTATTCCTAATTTCCTTAATCGGTTTATCAATCGGAATTTTTTCATTTTCAAAATGGTAGCACGGGAGGATAATTTCGTTATTGGGTGAGATAACTATGACACGTGAAACTGCTTTGCATTTAGGTTCTGAGATTTGATTTCCGCCGTCTTTTCTCAGCTTAATAAAGCCCTTATTCATATAAATATAAGGTTTACCGGAAATATAATTTTCAATATAATCAAGAGCTTCATTAGAAAGTCCCGGGTTACCGAAATATGAGAATACCGGATTAACGATTAATAGTAATTCTCTTTGAGCGGCTATTTCATGCATGCGAGGAAGTTTTTTATAAGTCTCATTAGTTACAGTAAATAGGATATCCGGAAATTCGCCGATAGACTTGGCTAGTTCCAAGCTTTGCAAAACACTTTTAAAACAATTTACTTTTCTAATCCTATTATGTTCATCTTCGTCAGGAGAATCCAAAGAGAAATGAAGGAGATTAATTTTGCCAGATAATTTTTCGGCGAATTTAGGATAAAGAAGACCGTTAGTTGTAATACTGGTTTGCATTTTTAATTCTTTAGCAAATTCAGCCATAAGATGAATATCCTTATGAAGTAAGGGTTCGCCTCCGGTTAAATCGATAAACTTAACACCCAATGCAGCGAGTTGGGATACGTTAGATTTGAAGTCATCGAGGTTTGCGAATGGAGAATTTTTAAAATTTTCATGCACACCGAAATGGCAAAATTCGCAAAAGGCATTACACCTGTAAGTAACATAATAATTACATAACAAAAGCATTAATATTCTCTGCCTTTCCAAATTACTTTTCTGTTAATAGTTAATATAAAAGGGATGGATATGGAATAAACGATATAATATAGCTGGAAATTAAAAAAGTATTTTAAATTTTTTTGCAAGCCGAGAAATTTATGAACCGGATAAAGTAAAAAGAAGTCAGTAGCCAATTTGAAAATTACAAGGCAAAGCCATACCGGAGAGTAGAAAAGCGGAGTTAATAAAACCGCTAAATTCGAAATAAATCCCCAAGACATAATAAAATACCCACGCAGAGGGACATCAAGACCTCCTACAGACCAACGTTTTTTTTGGTGATAAAGTTCCTTAATATTCTTACATGGCATAGAAGTAATTAAAGAATCAGGATTAATTGGATAGATTACTTTATATTTTTTCATCATATAAAATGATTTGAGCAAATTAAAATCCTCAGTAACGCTAAAAGGAAGTCCTGCATACCCGCCAACTTCAATATAAGCACTTTTTTTATAAGACATATTATTTCCAATACAGCTAATTGGTATTTTCAGGTTAATTGTTCCTGCGGCAGCAATAAGAAGATAAATAAAATCTAGTGCTTGCATTCCACTAAAAGCATTTTCGGCTAATTGTGTAGTAAATCCATTTACAGCAGCAACATCATTTTGATAATAAGAAGCTAAAGTAGAAGCCCACTTTGGGTTAACCGTACAATCAGCATCAGTAGTTAAAATTACCTCGCCGGAAGCAATTTCAATAGCGTTAGCCAAGGCATTAGTTTTTCCTTTAAGACGGCCAATTTCTTTCTTTGTAATAATCTTTTTAAATTTTTTTTTATCTTTAATATATTCATCTATCAATTTCCCCGTTGAATCGGTTGATTGATCATCGGCAATAATAATTTCAAGTTTCCCATCCGGATAATACAAATTATTCAGCGAAGTTAAGCATTGAATTATATTATTTTCCTCATTTCGGGCAGCTACAATCACAGAAGCCGAAGGGAGTTCGCTTTCATTTATTCGTGGGAAATTTTTACTTGCTCCGATGGCGAAAAGAACAGATTGAATAAAATATCCGGAAAGGACTATCAGAAATATTATTTCAAACATTCCGAAGGGTCTCCAAATTCAAATCCATTTTTATTCACTATTTCCTTTAAATTCTCAAGCGAGTCAACAATAATATCTATTGATTTTAGACTATCATGAAAAACTACTATTGAATTATTCTTCAAATATTTATCGACGGCAAATTTAACAAGATTTAGATCATTTTTATAATCAAAACTCAACAAAGACCACATAACATTTTTAAGGTCTGCCTCTTTTAATATCTTATTTGTTCGAAGATTGAATTTCCCAAAAGGAGGACGAAAATATTTAAGATTATAATCATATTTTTCTTTAAGCATTAATCTGAAATCGGACAATTGAAATTTAAATTCATTAACGGTTAACTTCCTAATATTTTCATGCTGAGAGGAATGAAATCCGATACAATGCTTTTGATCGATAATATCAGAAATTAGACTTGGATATTTTGACGCATTATTCCCGACACAAAAGAAAAGAGCTTTAACTTTTAGTTTATTCAAAGAATTTAGGATAACAGGAGTTGTTTCCGGCAGAGGTCCGTCATCAAATGTAAGAAGGATTTTATTAATTGAACTTTCCCAGATAAAATCATTGAAAATTCTTTTAATAGCATACGGCGGATTAAAAGAATATTTCAAAAGTTATCTCCGTGTTTGTTAGTTTTAATATTTTTATAAGTTTTCTTTTTAATATCATGTTTCGGAACGATTTTATTATTACAATATTTCTCAATTTCAGCGTAAGCATCAAAGTATCCCATTTTCCCGGCTTGTTTTAAGTCCCGGCAAGCATTTTTCTTATTACCGAAATCAATATAAGTCATTCCCCTTTTAAAATAAGCTTTAGCCTCATCCGGGTAAATACTTATAATTTTGGTAAAATCGTTCAAAGCATCGTCAAATTTATTCAGGACTCTAAAGGCATCGCCCCGAAAATAATAAGCATCTTTATTAGTTGAATCGAGCATAATCACTTTTGAAAAATCTGAAATTGCTAAATCGAAGTTTCGCAGAAGAGCAAGATCAAAACCCCGAATAATATAAGCATTTACATCATTCGAATCCAAATCAATAGCTTTAGAATAATTTGCTATTGCAGAGGGAAAATCTTTCAATTCACCTTCGGTGTTTCCGCGATTAACATAAGAATTTTCATAATCGGGATTTAATTTAATAGACATATCATAATCTTCCAAAGCGCCTTTATAATCTTTAGCCGCATATTTTAAATAAGCCCTGCTGAAAAATGACATAAAATTTTTGGGATCTAATTTTATAGATTCGTTAAAATCTTTTTCGGCATTTGCATATTGTTCAATAAGTAAATATTCAATACCCCGATTTAAAAATGCTTCTGAATTTTTATTATTGAGGTTAATTGAAGATGAATAATTTTCGATAGCTAAAGAATGGTTATTTAGGATACCGTAAATTTTCCCGAGGTTAAAATAATTTCTGTAATCTTTCGGGTTATTTTTAATTGCGGAATTAAAATTTTCAGTTGCTTCCTGATAATTTCCTAATTTAAGATTTTCAGTACCTGCAACATAATTATCCTCTCCAGGAGAGCATGACAGCATAAAACTTATAATTATAAACAAAAAAATACTATATATAGGAATCCATTTCATACAATAAACAATTTTATTTTAAATTGAAATTTAGTTAATGCTTAAATAAAAACAGAGTTTAAAATAAAAAACTCCGTGTAACAACACGGAGTTCCTCTTATCCTTACAACATTGGAATTAATTCCTATGTATAAGAAAATTTAATCAGAATTCATTTCATCTTCGGTTGGGATATCTTTTGCTTTATCTTTTTGCTTGTAATTATTTAAGTTATAGGAAATGCCGAGGTAATAAATTCTGGAATCTCTTTTCCCTTCGTTAAATAATGTAAATCCCGTTCCATAAGTTGTCCCGCTAAATTTCATTGTATTAAATATATCTGAAGCTCTTAATGAAACTGATAAGTCACCATTCATAAAGTCTTTTTTAAGAGCAAGGTCGGTATGGTAGAGCGCATCTGATCTTCCTTGAGCAGTAACGGTTGGGGAGTTATAGGTATAAGATGCTTGAATAGCTAAAGTCTTATCTAACTTCCAGGTTGAATTGACCCTAGCCGTCCAGCTATAGCTATAGCTGCTGACTCCAGAGACATACTGTGGATCGTTAATATCAGTTCTGAAATATGATGCATTAGCATTATAGTTCCACCAAGAGAAGACTCTTCCGCTGCCCACCAGCTCGGCGCCATAATTTTTTTGGCTAGCTATGTTTTGATAAGTAGTCAAAGTCACCCCATTATTTTCCAATTGGCTTATTCTAGTTATTAGACCGCTAGTTTGTTTATAGAATAAAGATGCATATACATTGACATTAAGGATAAATGAACTATATCCCATTTCATAAGAGTTAGTGTATTGGGGCATAAGATTTGGGTTACCCTGAGATAAGTTCAATGAATCAGAATAATTGATAAAGGGGTTTAAATTCCAAGGTTTCGGTCTGTCTACGCGTCTCGAATAATTGATTCTAAATTCATCTAGGGGCGAAAAATCATAAGCAAAATATACTGTCGGATAAATATTATAATAACTTTTACTGAAGGTTATTCCGGAATTAGCTATTGAGGATTGAGTAGAAGCATATTCTCCACGTAATCCTCCTTGATATTTGAAATCACCTATTTTGCCAGTATAGATTGCGTATATGGCATGTATTTGTTCTTTATAGGCAAAATTGTTACTTCTTTGGAGGTTATTTGTCCAAATGTTTTGGGTTGGATCATAGTTAAAATAATTATAATCCATAGCCATATTCCTGATTGAACTTTTGAAACCGACATCAAGCAGGTTGCCCTGGCTGAATGGATTTTCATAATCGGATTGAATAATTAATAATTTATTACCGTTAACAGACGTATTGTTAATCGATGTAGGGAGTAAAGCCGATGGATTTCCATTAGTTAAATAATAGTTAACGTCAGTTTTAGAAGCGCTATTCATTGCAAAGTCCAGATACATAATATCGGCGGTAAGTTTTCTATCTTTTTCTTCAAAATCTCTGACATAATCTAATGAATAGTTAATCCCCTGAACATTTCTGTTTCCGTTGGTATTATTTAAAAAATAATTTTCAAGTGTTGAAGCGCTATCGAGCTGGTAATTGCTAACATCTCCAGTATTTGTAGAATTAAATTTTCTATATTGGATAGAGCCCGAAATTGTATTAAAATCATCTAAGAGATAATCCGCACCTAAAAGGAAGTTGCCCATATTAAAATTATTTACAGAAGTATTTGTTTGATTTAAATATGGATTTATCGAGTGAAAAGTATTAACTCTATCCGAGAGACCTGTCCGATTAAATTTATTAAATCTTCCGCCGACATCACCGAAAAAGTTGAGGTCTCCGGTTCTGTAGTTAAAATTTGCAGTTCCATTATATTTATCTCCTGTACCTGCATTGACATTAAAGACACCATTGAATCCCAAATTAGTTCTTTTCTTAAGAACGATATTGATAATACCTGCAGTACCGTCCGGATCATATTTTGAAGAAGGATTAGTAACTACTTCAACAGATTTGATAGAAGTCGCAGGAATTTGAGACAGGACATCATTAGCGCTTAGACCGGCGAAACCTGAAGGTTTTCCGTCAATTAAGATAGTGACATTGCTATTTCCTCTTAAGCTTATATTCCCGTCTATATCGATTTGAATTGAAGGGATATTTTGCATTACATCGATAGCAGAACCGCTAGAGCTCACCAAATCTTTATCAACATTGATTACTTGTTTATCGAGATTAGTAACAATCATTTCTTTATCAGCGCTAACTACGACAGCATCAAGTTTAATAGAAGAGGGAACAATTTTTAGTATCCCTAATTCTACAGCTTGATTGCGGTTATTCATGGTAATATTTTTAATTATAGTAGTTTTATAACCAATAAAAGAGATATTGGAATAATATTTCCCCGGTTTTAGACCGTTAATAACAAATTCGCCTTTACTATTTGTAACACCTCCGTTTACGACAGATGAATCTTTCGAATTAAAGACACTAACATTAGCGTAAACCACGGGCAATTTAGTAGAAGAGTCAATGACTTTACCTTTTATAATGCCTGATAAAATCCCGGTAGTTGAATTAAAATCGCTCTTTTTAGACTGAGCATAAACTAATATATTTAATATGATTACAATAATTAATAAATCACTTTTTCTCATTATTTCTCCGAAACTGACTTTTTAACAAAAATTTGAATTCTTATTTTGGACAATAAGATAATAGGTTAAGTTTAATAGAGGGGTAAAAAAAGTACGCTAAATTACGCCTATTTCATTATCCGGGAGCCAGCCGACTTTGCCATCATGAAGCTGAATTTTGTACCAGTTATCCACTTTATCACGGACATTAACTTTCAGTCCCTCATGAATAATAAAGGCGTCGTTAGAATTCGGGTCGGGAGAAATTTTCACAGAAACAATCGGATAAACAATAATGCCGACTTTGTTAGTATATTCTTTATTAAATTTTATTGTCAATAAAATTGTAGAAATAAAAAAGATCACAAGAGAAATGCCTGCCGAATAAAAAATATATTTTTGAGATTTTGTTTTTTTAATGAAGTAAAAAACACCAACAGTTGTCAAGAAAAGAATATAGAATAAATAAGTGAAATTCTTCCACCCCGAAATTGAGAATAGATTTAATAAATCATCCCACCATTGGACAAGGAAAAATTGGGGAATGACATCGATTTTATCGATTGTTTTTGA
>JAJXTM010000111.1 GCA_021783875.1 Bacteroidota bacterium | reverse complement strand
TAGGGGAGGATATTCTTAAGTCATTTTACCTTAGCAGAATAAGTTCAATTAAACTGACGAATAAAAAAGTCAAAGATTCTAAAGCTCCCGTTAGTATGGATATTTCTTACAAGATTGTCCTTAGGTTTAATCCCTCGGTTAAAGAAGAAATAAAATCCAAAATCTGGTTTGAAGATTTTGAAATTGTAAATGATGAGCACGGGTATTTTATTCTTAGCACTAATCAGCCGATTACAAATAGACTAGCTTCGTGGTGCATTAGCTGGTGGGATAAGATTGAAGTGATTGAACCAGTAGAGCTGCGGCAATTCATTAAACGGATGATGTCTGCTTTTAATACAAAGAATCAAATTACTGAATAATAATCTTATCATTATATGATAAGACCCTGAATTCAAGATTAATTATATTTTTATGTATTCTAATAACTGAATTTTTTTATGATGTTAAAACAAAAAAAGGAGGATTCTAATGCCTACAAAAGTATTTCGCGGAACAACTACAACTCAAATAGCAAAAATTGATAATGGTAGAATATTTGAGGGTACATAACAAAACAAATAGCAAAAGTTGATGGAGTAAAAATTTATCAAGGCACCTCATTCACTCAAATTGCAAGAATAGATGGACAAATAAATATTAGTTTACAGACTCGGGAATCTTATCAATCAAATTTCTATATGAATTTCTCAACAATATCGGTTAAAAGATCCAGCAATTGTTTTTTTGTAAAAGGTTTTGACAAATAATGAGAACAACCATGCTTAATAAATTCTATTTTTTCATTACCCATGGCATAAGCAGTTAAAGCTACAATTGGGGTTTTTTCATAAGCTTTAAGTTTTCTTATTTCTTTAGTGGCTTCAATGCCTGAAATTCCAGTTTTAAGATTAATATCCATTAAAATAATATCATATTGTTTATTTTGGGATAATTCGACAGCCTCAGAAGCCGAATTAACGGAAGTTAATTCATATTGATGTCCGATTATTCTATTAACTAATTTTATGCTGATATCATCATCAACCATCAAAACTTTGTAATGTCCTTTATTCTCGATTTTCAAATCAGTTTCGGTGTGTATATTTAGTTCCTGTTTAGAAGCGTGTAGCTCATTATTTAGAGGATATTTCCAAGGAAGTACAATGGTAAATGATGTCCCAACGCCTTCTTTACTCTCAACAGATATTTTCCCATTTAAGCATTCAACATATCTTTTAACTATTGTCAGTCCAAGTCCCGTACCTTCAAAATTCCGGCTAATTCCTTCGCTTGCTTGGCGAAATTCCTCAAATATATAATCAATTTTATTATTTGGAATTCCAATACCTGTATCAGAAACTTTGATAATAAATTTTTCTTCTAATACTTCAAGTGAAACATTTATACCGCCTTCTTTAGTAAACTTTATAGCATTGTTGATTAAATTATCTAAAATTTCAATCAATAATGTTTGATCAGTCAAAGCACTAATTTTTGATTGCGGTAATTTATATTTTATGTATAAATCTTTTTTTTGAGCAGAAGGAGTAAATAAATTTACTTCATCTTTAATTATTTCGTCGATTAAAACTACTTTTTCAACGACTTCTATTTTTTCTGCCTCAATTTTAGAAAAATTAAGAATATCATTTAATGTTTTCAATAAGCGATTTCCACTTTTATTAATTACATTTGCATATTCCTTATATTCATTTTCAAGAGCATTTTGCAATAGTTCAGAAAAACCAAGCATGCCCACAAGAGGTGTCCTTAATTCATGACTCATATTAGCAAGAAAATTAGATTTTAGCTTGCTCATTTCTTCAGCTTTTTCCTTAGCTTTTATAATTTCTTCTTCTGCATTCTTTCGTTCTGTAATGTCCATAACCGTTCCAAGAATTGAAATAACCTGCCCATTTTCATTTCTTTGGAATTCCTTTTCTTTGCCGGCAAACCAACGCCAATCTCCATTTTTAGCTTTTATCCTATATTCAAACCAGGATACATATTCTTTGTCCCATTGCTTAACTTTATCGTAATATAAATCGAATTGTTTTAAGTCATCAGGATGAATTAATATATTAAAAAAGTCTTTATCATTAAGAGGTAATTCATTTTCTTCATACCCTAAGCTTTTCCCAATATCTTTGTTAGTGTAAATGTTTCTTTCCTGATAGACATCATATATATATATGATATCGGGAGATTGTTCAGTAATTCGTTCGATAAACTTTTGGTTTCTAATAATCTCTTCTTCAGCAATTTTTCGTTCAGTTATATTAAACATAACTATATAGGCCTGATTAAATTCGCCTTTAGAATTTTTTATTATTCGCCCGTCAATTGAGAAGATGATTATAGTTCCATTTTTGTGAATTATCTCGTATTCGATATTACTTATTTTCCCATTTTGAATGAACTCAGCGAAATTCGACTTGAATCTTAAAATCGAGGTCTCTGATAAAAATTCAATAACCGAATGATTAACAACCTCCTCTTTTGAACGCCCAACCTGATCTAATAAAGCTTTATTCACTTCATTTATGTTACTTTTGGCGTCTATTGAAATATAACCCACCGGAGAGTTCTCATAAAATAATCTAAAGTACTCTTCTCTTTCTTTTAGAGCGTCTAATATCAATTTTTTTTCTGTAATATCTTCTTTTATAGCAATAAAATTTATTATTTTCCCTTCTTTATTTTTTATAGGCGAAATTGTTGCTGATTCCCAGTAATAACTTCCATCCTTTCTTTTGTTTCTAAACTCGCCCTTCCATTGGCTGCCGCTTAATATTGTATCCCACAAATTTTTGTATTCATCCTTTAACTTATCTCCTGATTTAAATATTTTTGGGTTTTCACCTTTTAGTTCCTCAATACTATATCCAGAGGAAATAAGTAATTTAGGATTAACATATTCAATTTCTCCATTTGGATTTGTTATAATTATAGAGGCAGGACTTTGTTCAACAGCTTGTGAGAGTTTTTGTAATTCCTTTTCAGCATTTTTCTTTTCAGTAATATCATTAATAATTACTTGTATTGATGGAGCTTCGTCAAAAGTTAATAATGAAGCATAGCCCTCGCCTATAAAGGTAGTGCCGTCCGATTTAATATAAGAAACTTCAATCGGATTTTTTATTTCTGCATTTTCCGAATAGGTATCTTTAGCTCTCTTTTTAATTATTTCGACAAAATTTGGATGAATAAAATTATAAAGTGGTCTTCCTATTATTTCTTCACGTTTATTATATCCAAATAATTTTAAAAATGCCGGATTACAAAAGACAACAATACTATTTTGATGGACATAAATTGCATAAGGAGTTACATTAATTAAATCTTCATATCTTTTTTTGCTTTTTTCTAATTCGAATTCCATTTGTTTTCTTGATGTAATATCAAGTGCAACACCCTGTACGCCAATAACCTTGCCATCATTGATTATTGGATTTTCATAGACCGATAAAATGATTTTGTGCCCCTTAGCATGTTTAATCTCTAATAATATCTCTTCATTTGTGTATTCACCTTTTAAATGCTGCCAAGTTTCACTTGAAGCTCTTTTGTTCAATACGGAATCTGTAGTAAACCAATTTCGATTGGCAAACCATTCTTCGACGCTATAACCAGTAATTTCTTTAACAGTGGGAGAAATGTATGTAAGATTTGCTTTTGTATCTTGTATATAAAAGAAAAGATAAGGTGTACCTTCAACGATTACCCTCATCCGTTCTTCATTTAATCTAATAGATTCTTCTGCTTGTTTTCTTTTAGTTATATCCTGGACTATGCCCATCCCTCCTTTAATTTTTCCATCAGTATTAAAAACCGGAACAGCAATTAAAGATATAAATATTTCCACATCACTAAAGGTAGCTTTATAAAACCCTTCATAATAATCCTTTTTGCTTTTGATAGAATTTTGAATAGCCGGGAAAATCCTTTTATCCAGCAGATGATTCATATCAAGATCTATCAAAAAATCAAATTTTGAATGCAGGATATTAACAAACTCCTGATTGCAATTGATAATTTTTAATGATAGATCATAATTAAAAACACCAATAGGTAATTGCTCAAACAGAAGTCTATATTTCTCCTCGCTTTCTTTTAGTGAAAGATCAGCTTTTTTACGTTCAGTTATATCAGAAAGAACAGCTATTAATCCTTCTATACTTCCATCATGATTATATATTATTGCTTTATTAAAGATCACTTGTATTGTTTTACCCCACTTTGTTTTAAGCTCACTTTCATAACTTTGGTAAGGGGGATTTGCATAAAGGAACTCATCCATTTTATTGTATTGTACCGCGAGTTCTTCCGGATAAATATCGAAAACAGTTTTGCCAATAAAGTTTTCGCTATCAACTTCAAGAAGAATTTCGAGAGCTTTGTTACATCCGGTATAAATTCCATCTCTATTCTTATAAAAAATCGGATTTGGTATAGTTTTGATAAGAGTATTAACAAAGTTAAGTTCACTTTTTAATAAGTGCTCAGCATTTTTAACATCAGTAATGTCCTCAACAATTCCTTCATAATAAAGAACTTTGCCTAAAGAATCCTTAAAAGCACGAGCATTTTCCCTCACGTAGACAGGTTCGCCATTTTTCTTTTTCCACTGTGATTCAAAACCTAAAACTTTTTCCTCTTTATCAATTTTTTCCATAAATTCATTACGAAAGCCCTGTTTAGAGTAAGAGCTCTCATTAAGGTCAATCTTAATTATTTCATCTAATGAAGAATATCCTAGCATTTTAATTAATGCGTTATTAACTGAAATGATTTCCCCTTCCGGAGTGGTTCTATAAATTCCAACTGTAGAATTCTCAAAAAAAGTTCTATAACGTTCTTCACTCTCTCGAAGTAAATTTTTTGACTGGTTAAACTCAGTTATGTCAGAAATTATCCCAACTATTCCTTGAACTTCACCATCAAGATTATTAACAATTGCTTTACTAAAAATTACCTCATGAATATTGCCTGCTTTATCCATTATTTTAGATTGATATTGTTGTTTTGGAGGATTTGAGTATAACAATAAGTCCATATTATAATATTTTTCAGCAAATTCTTTTGGCTGAAGTTCATAAATAGTTTTGCCTATTATTCCTTCCTTTCCTATTCCTAAAAAGTTAGCAAAAGATTCATTGCATCTTGTAACAACTTCATCTCTATTCTTAAAATAAACTGGGTTGGGAATTGTTTCCAATAATGTATTAACAAATTCATATTCTTGGTTTAATTTTTGATCGGCTAATATTTTTTCAGTTACATCAATTGCAGTTAAAATTCTGTAGTTTTTTCCATTTGCTTTAGGTAATAAATTTGATTTTATATCCACAAATATTATAGAACCATTTTTTTTAATATGTCTTTTAATCCCTGCATTTCTGATTTCAGAAGAATTATTAAGAATTTCCAGTGTAGGGAGAACATCTTCTTGAGGAATTATATCCAGTACGGAAAGTAAAAGGAATTCTTCCTTCAAATATCCATATAAAGCTAAAGCAGTTTTGTTAATATCAACGAACCTCCAAGTGCCCATTTCATATATTAACATGGGATTTGGATTGTATTCGAAAAGATCGTAATATCTTTCCTGACTAATTCTAAGGGATTCTTCAGTTAGTTGTTTCTTTTCCTCATTTTCCAATGAGGGCAGAAATTTTCCTTTATCAGCTTCTTGCACAGATTTATTCTTATTTAATTTCTTTTTCATAAGAAAATTTAAATTTTTGGGATAATATAAAAAATTGAACAATAATTTACTAAGATGTATAATAATATGGACTTTAATATATAAAAGCGAACATTTAATTAATTTTTATACTTCAATACTAAGTTTCAAAATAAATAACACTTTTGCAACCGTTTTTTATTTAAAGAATAGTTATTAATAAGTCGATGTAAAGAACGATCCCACTAAATTTTTTATGAATCAATAATATTAAGAATGTGATTTGGGATAACTTAATTACAAGGTCATTTTTTTTTGATCCATAGAAGATGTTTAAATAAATTACTATTGTACTAAGGTTTTAAGTTAAATTAAATATGAGGTAAATGTGAAAAGGTCAATATATTTATTGTTTTCGGCATTAATTTTAATATTAGGACCATTTTCAAAAGCACAAAAGAAAATGGAAGTTCAAAAATCAATTTTAAAAGTCGGCATGTCCGCGCCCAATTTTACGCTTGAAGATGCACACGGAAATCATTACACTCTTTCCTCTTTCAGGGGTAGGATGCCTGTTATTGTTTATTTTTATCCTAAAGCTGGTACAGCCGGATGCACTAAAGAAGCCTGTGGAATAAGAGATGATTGGGGTAAATTTAAGAAAAACAAAATTCAAGTTTTAGGTATAAGTGTTGATACTAAAAAGGAAATATTAAAATTTATTAAAGACAATAGTTTAAATTTTCCGCTACTGTCGGATGCAACAACAAAAGTTTCTAAGGAATATGGAGTTTATAATAATCAAGGTTATGACAACCGCATTACCTTTATTATAAATAAAAAAGGCAAAATAAATAATATTATAAATGTAAAAAACATTGAAGAGCATGCAGAGGAAGTTTTTAAAATAGCATCCAAACTTTAATCTGCAAATTTGATATATTTTATTGGGATTTAGATAATTTTTATTACTAAATAAGTTATAATTAATAATTTTGGAAATTATATCCGGCATTAATAAAATAGCTTTTATTGTTTCTCAAAAAGCTTTCTATTTCTTCTATTGAAATTATTTTTGTTATACCATATTTAATTGTTTTTAATTGTTTTATATAAAGGTCACTTTTATAAGGAGTATGCGGATCATAAATAGTCCCTTCATTTTGTGAAAAAGGCTCAACAATATTTTGATTTTCTTCTGCTACCCAATCAACAATTCCCACTAATTCTAGTTTGGAAGTTTCATTATTAATAGCGAGAACAGGACCCCCACTAAAGCCGGGATTAATGACAGCATCAATAAAGAATGAGCCATTTCCGTCATAATTGGGCCTGCTAACAATAGCTTGTGAAACCATTTTATAATTTAGTGGAAATCCTATAGAATAAACAAAATTTGCCAGATCTAGCTTCTTGGCTTGCCCATAATTACAACTAAGGATCGGGAAATCAAAGAAATATTTTGACGGATAATCCTGACCCAATAGAGCTATATCAGAAGATTTGTCCATAAATATTAAATTTACATTGCTACCTAAAGGAAATCCAGCTATATAAATAAAAAGTTTTTTCTTAAATGCAATGCTAGCCACTTTATCTGAATATGTTCCATTTCCATTTGAGAAAAAAGTGATGATTGTGTCCTGAAAATCAATTACATGTGCACAAGTCAAAAGCCCAACTTTCCCATTATCGGAATAAATAATTGTTGCAGTACCGGAGTTTGATTTATCCATACTGCTTTTGTTTACTAAGTCTGCTTTTATAGTTGAATCGTTAACATCGACTGTTTTAAGATTACTATTATCTTTAAAAGAATAAACTTCATACAAGGCTAAGCATGAAACCCTTTGGATTGAGTTACTAATCTCTGAAAGCTGCTTTGAATCATTCCGATGCGGGAATAGTCCTAAGTATTTTCCATCAGAACCATTTTCTAAATTAGTCTGATGATAAGTATGGGAACAGGAGTATAAAATAAATGATAAAAAGAAAATTAAAATAATTTTTGAAATTGAATTTAGCATTTTCAGTCACCATAAATAATTAAAAATAAATCTCTTATTTTCATATACTTACAATAATTTATTATTTTTAATAATACAAATAATTGAATCACATTGTATTTTCACTTTTTATTATCTTTTCTAACTAATGTGTCTTTAAAAGTTATATCTTTATAATTCAAATTTATAGTAATTTAAAACGGACTTTTGCTTATTAGCCAAGGATGTGAATTTTTTGATATGTTTGATACATCTGCAGATGAATGCATAAAATCGCAATACAAGTTTCAATTAATCTTGAAACTTTGTTTATCTATAGGGATTGGGTATTTTCTATTCCTGTTAAAAGAAT
>JAJXTM010000110.1 GCA_021783875.1 Bacteroidota bacterium | reverse complement strand
AAGAAGATTCTAAAGGAAACGAATTATCTTTAACTGCTTCTGAATTGATTAGAAAAACTAATCTGAACTTTATCGGAAATGTTGAAGGAAGAGATATTCTAAAAGGTACTGCCAACGTTGTTGTTTGCGATGGGTTTGTGGGGAATATAGTTATTAAGTTCGGGGAAAGTGTTCTCGATTTTCTAAAGTTTAAATTTAAAACTTATGCTAATGAAGGAATGATAAATAAATTAAAGATGGGACTCGTTAAAAGTAGTCTAAAAACTGTTCTCAAGGATTTTGACTATGAAGAATATGGCGGGGTTCCGTTACTTGGAATTAACGGAATCAGTATTATAGGGCACGGTTCAAGTACTCCCAGAGCTATTAAAAATATGGTTATTCGTGCTCATGAAATGTATGAAAAAAAATTAATTGAAAAAATTGAAAGCTCAATAAAAAATTACTCAAATATAAACTAATTGATATATAATGGAAAAAGATAGAAAATTTAATGCAGTTGTCACAGGTGTAGGTATGTATGTTCCTGAAAAGATAATGGATAATGCATTCTTTGAAAAAATTGTTGATACAAATGATGAATGGATTCGTAGTCGCACGGGAATCCGCGAAAGAAGATTGTTGGAAAATGGTGCAACTAGTGACTTGGCTACAAAAGCTGCTGAAGATTTGTTGAAAAGCAAAAATATGACTGCCGATGAAGTTGATGTCATTATTGTAGCAACTGTTACTCCGGATATGTTTTTCCCTGCAACTGCTTGCTTAGTCCAAAATAATATTGGAGCAAAAAATGCCTGGGGTTTTGACCTTTCTGCTGCTTGCTCAGGTTTTTTATTTGCTTTTCAAACTGGCTGTTCGCTAATTGAAAGCGGAAGATATAAAAAAGTAATGGTAATCGGCGCTGATAAAATGAGCTCAATTACTGATTATACAGATCGTAATAATTGCATCTTGTTTGGTGATGCTGCCTCGGCAGTGTTACTTGAACCTTCTGAGGATCATACAATCGGTTTGCAGGATTCACTTTTAAGAATTGATGGCTCCGGTAAGAATGCTTTGTATATGAGTGGAGGAGGGAGTCTTAACCCGCCGACTCATGAAACTGTTGACAAAAAAATGCATTATATTTTTCAAGATGGTAAAGCAGTTTTTAAGGTAGCAGTTAAAGGTATGGCTGATATATCATATGAAATAATGCAAAAAAATAATTTATCTTCTGAAGATATAGCTTATCTTGTTCCTCATCAAGCTAACTTGCGTATAATTGATGCAACTGCTGAAAGAATGGGCTTAAGTAAAGATAAGGTTATGATAAATATTGATCGTTATGGCAATACTACAGCTGCAACAATTCCGCTTTGCCTTACTGAATATTATCGGGATGGTAAAATAAAAAAAGGAGATAAATTGATACTTTCAGCTTTTGGTGCTGGCTTTACTTGGGGTGCTAGCTATTTGGTTTGGTCAATATAATTATGTTAAGTAATAGATTCTAAATTTCTCTATGTTAAAAAAAGCATTTTTATTCCCCGGTCAAGGCTCTCAATATGTCGGTATGGCTCAAGACCTATTCGACAATTCAGCAGAGGCAAAAGAAATGATAAAAACTGCTGACCAAGCTCTTGGGTTAAATCTATCATATATTTTATTCTCCGGACCGGAAGAACAATTAAAACAAACAGAATATACACAGCCGGCTATTTTCTTACACAGTATTATATTAGCCAATTTGATTAGAACTTTAAGTGCTGATGCTTCAGCAGGGCATTCTTTAGGAGAATATTCTGCTTTAGTTTCAGCAGGTTCTCTTCAATTTTATGACGCAATAAAATTAGTGAGAGCCCGGGGTATAGCTATGCAGAAAGCAGGTGCTCAATCTCAAGGAACTATGGCTGCTATTGTTGGTTTGGACCCTAATAAAGTTATTGAGTGCTGTAATGAAGCATCTTCGGTTGGTTTGGTACAGGCTGCGAATTTTAATGCTCCGGGACAAATTGTCATCTCAGGCTCAACCGATGGGGTGAAAAAAGCTATGGAAATTTGCAAAACAAATGGCGCAAAGTTGGTAAAAGAACTTATTGTAAGCGGTGCCTTCCATTCTCCTTTAATGGAACCTGCTAAAATTGATCTCCTTAATGTTCTTAACCATACACCTATTTATGATGCAAGATTTCCTGTCTATGCTAATGTTACTGCAAAACCAGTATTAAATAAAGATGATATTTCACAGTTGCTGGTTGAACAACTTACATCTCCTGTTCGCTGGAGTGAAATAATTACCAATATGATTAATGACGGTATTGAAGAATTCTATGAAATTGGACCTGGCAAAGTTCTGCAAGGTTTAGTTAAAAGAATAAACCCGGATGTAAAATGTTTCGGTATTGATAAATATTCTGATGTGGAGAAATATCTTTGAGCAAGATAAATGAACCAAGGGAAATAAAAGGAATTAAGATTGATCCAGCTATCTTTACTTTTAAATTTGGCTGTCGATGTAATGGAGAATGCTGCTATTATGGGGTTTATACTGACCTTAAAGAATATCAAAAAATCATAGATATAAAAGATAAAATTATTCCGATTATGGATGATTCCCAACCTGCAGATATTGAAAAATGGTTTGAAGCTCCTGAAAAGGATGAAGACTTTGATTCTGGTGTAGCTGTAGGAACGGAACTTTACAACAAAAAATGCGTTTTTCTTGATAAAAACGGTCTTTGTTCTCTCCAAAAACTTGCGCTTGCTGAAAAAAAACACAAATGGGCTTATAAACCATTATATTGCGTACTGTTTCCTCTTACTATATTTGAAGGCGCTTTAACAATTGATGATGACCACATAAATAGATTAAAAATTTGTAATAAACGTCCGGAAAATGATATTTCAATATATGATGCCTGCAAAGAAGAACTAATTCATTTATTTGGAGATGATGGTTTTTTAGAACTTGAAGAATATAAAAAGGAATGTTCCTCTAATGAAAGTTCAAAAGAAGTAGCATGAAACTAAAAGATAAAAAAGCTATTGTCACTGGCGGAGCCAGGGGTATCGGCAGGGCAATTGTCCTCAACCTAGCAAAAAATGGATGTAGTGTTATTTTCACTTATCAAAATTCTGCTGATGCTGCAAAATTATTAGAATCTGAATGCGAAAATTTTGGAGTTAAAGTTTTAGGAATTAAAGCCGATGCGGTATCTTTTTCGGAAGCTGAAAAAACTATTAATTTTTCTTTGGAAAATATAGGCGGTTTAGATATTTTAGTAAACAATGCGGGAATAACTAAAGATAATCTATTGCTTAGAATGTCCGAAAGTGATTTTGATAAAGTTATTAATGCAAATTTAAAAAGCGTCTTTAATTATACCAAAGCTTCAATTAAGCCGATGCTTGGTCAGCGATATGGAAAAATAATAAATATTTCATCTGTTGTAGCTATAATTGGTAATCCTGGGCAGGCAAATTATGTCGCTTCAAAGGCAGGCATAATAGGATTTACTAAGTCTACTGCGAAAGAATTAGGGTCTAGAAATATTTATGTCAATGCTGTTGCTCCTGGGTATATATTAACAGATATGACTGAAAAATTGAATGATAAGCAGAAAGAAGCAATTATATCTCAAATCCCGGTTAAAAGAATCGGATTGCCTGAAGATGTAGCGAAAGTGGTCTCATTTTTAGCTTCTTCAGATTCTGACTATATTACAGGTCAGGTGATTTCTGTTGACGGCGGTATGGTAATGTAAGAGTTTTTTTAATTTAATTTATTAATCAAATAAAATAGTAGGAGATACAAATGGACGTTGAAGCTAAAGTTAAGGAAATTATTATCGATAAATTAGGTGTGGAAGAATCACAGATTACGCCTGAAGCTTCTTTTACCAACGATTTAGGTGCAGATTCACTTGATATCGTTGAATTAGTTATGGGCTTTGAAAGCGCTTTCCAGGTCTCTATCCCTGATGAAGATGCTGAGAAAATCGGTACTGTCGGTGATGCTGTTAGATACTTAAAAGAAAAACTAGGAAAGTAATTTAAGAGGTCGGGATTTGTTTCTCGACTTTTATTTACTCTCTTTGATTGTTTAACCTCTTAATTGGTGAAATTATCGGAGTCTTTAAAACTGGTCGTAGAGTAGTTGTTACCGGTTTGGGTGCAATTACTCCTATAGGAATTGGTGTTCAGGAATTTTGGGACGGATTAACAAAAGGCAAAAATGGCGTTGGTCCTATTACAAAATTTGATGCTTCAAAGTTTGAAACTCAGTTTGCCGCTGAAGTCAAAAATTTTGTCCCCGAAAATTATATCGACAAAAAAAGCATTAAGCGGATGGATCCCTTTACTCATTTTGCTCTTGCTACCTCAGAAATGGCAATTAATGACTCTGGATTAAATCTAGATAATATTAATAAGGATAGGTTTGGAGTTATTTACGGCAGCGGGATAGGTGGAATGGTTACTCTGCAGCAGCAGCTTTGGAACTATTACGAAGATAAAAATCCAAGGTCTATTAGCCCGTTTTTTGTTACTATGATGATTTCCGATATGGCTGCGGGACAGATTTCTATTAGGTATGGACTTAAGGGACCAAACTATGCCACTACTTCTGCTTGTGCTACTGCCTCTCATTCAATTAGCGATGCCTTTATGCTAATTCAGCGGGGAAGTGCCGACATAATGGTTTGCGGAGGTTCTGAATCTGCTATAACTGAAATGTCGATCGGCGGATTTAACTCGATGAAAGCTCTTTCTAGATGGAACGACAGGTATCTCGAAGCATCCAGACCTTTTGATAAAGATCGAAATGGCTTTGTTATGGGTGAAGGTGCAGGTACTTTAATTCTCGAGGAATATGAGCATGCTTTGAATCGCGGCGCAAATATATATGTTGAGATCGGCGGTATTGGCTTAACCGGTGATGCATTCCATATAACTGCTCCTGCTCCCGGCGGAGAAGGCGCTGTCCGTTCAATGAAAGAAGCTTTAAGTGATGCTAAGGTATCACCCGAAGATGTGGGATATATAAATGCTCACGGAACTTCTACTACCTATAATGATGCTTATGAAACAGCTGCTATTAAAACTGTCTTTGGGGATCATGCATACAAATTAGTCGTAAGTTCAACTAAATCAATGACCGGTCACCTTCTCGGTGCTGCCGGAGGTATTGAAGCTGTTGCAACTGTACTCTCAATTAAAAATAATTTAATCCCACCAACTATAAATCTTTCTAATCCCGATCCGGAATGCGATTTGAATTATAGTCCGAATACCTCTACTTCAAAACAACTTTACTGTGCTATTAGTAATACTTTCGGATTTGGCGGGCATAATGCTTCCTTGCTTTTTAAAAAAATTGAGGATTAATCTTTGGGCAAGTTTTTAGATTGGATAGTTGAAAGATTAAAACAAAGAGAAGCCCAGAAAAAATCTAAAGCAATTTCCCGGCTTTTAACTGCTAAAAAGTTTTCAGAATTAGAAAAAATTATCGGAATAAGTATAAAAAATAAAACCTATTTTATACAAGCATTGATGCATCGTTCTTTTTTGGAACAAAATTTCGGATATGATATCTCAAATGAAAGATTGGAATTCTTAGGCGACTCTGTTCTTAGCCTTTCAGTTGCTGAATATCTTTATGAATCATTTCCTGAAAAAGATGAGGGATTCTTAACCAAGGTACGTTCTAAACTTGTAAACCGATTAGCTCTTGCTGAAGCTGCTGATAGAATTAAACTTGCTGATTTTCTATTAATTAGTAAAAACCTTTCAACAAATTTTCAAGCAGGTCAGAAAACAGTATTGGCTGATGCATTTGAGGCTTTAATTGGCGCTATTTACCTCGATAATGGGCTCGAGGCTGCACAACATTTTATTGAAAGAATCTTAATTGAGCCAAATTCTAAAGACGGAGTCTATTTAATTGATGAAAATTTTAAAAGCCAGTTGTTAGAATATGCTCAAGGGCAGAAACTCCCGATTCCTGTTTATGTTGTAATGAATGAGGAAGGACCTCAGCATAATAGAGTGTTTTCAGTTTCAGTTTCTGTTGGAGATAATATCGTTGGATACGGGAAAGGGCGTAATAAGAAAAGCGCTGAACAAAATGCAGCGCATGAAGCACTTCAGAAAATTCATCAAGAGATTGGAAATCTTAAATAATTATTTCAAAATTTTGCATTTCTTCTGAGCCTAAACCATAAATTAATTTAAAAAAATATTTTATTGATGGTGAAGTTTGTTTAATTTTAAAAATAAAATTTTTAATAACTAATTATTATCGAATATTATGAACCTATTTCCTCACCCGGACAAATTTGAAAATCGGCACATCGGTCCAAAAGACAATGAATTGCCCGAAATTCTAAAAACTATAGGAGTTCCTTCTATTAATCAACTAATCGAAGAAACTATTCCTAAACAAATAATACTTCACGATGAACTAAAGCTCGACTACCAGCTTTCTGAGTATGAACTTGCCTCCAGACTAAAATCTCTTGCAAGTAAAAATAAAGTTTTCAAATCTTATATTGGCTTAGGATATTATCCGACTATTACTCCTGAAGTTATCAAAAGAAATGTGCTTGAAAATCCCGGATGGTATACTCAATATACACCATATCAAGCCGAAATTGCTCAAGGAAGGCTTGAAGCATTATTAAATTTTCAGACAATGATTATTGATTTCACAGGCATGAGCATTGCAAATGCCTCACTGCTCGATGAAGGTACATCTGCTGCTGAAGCTATGATTATGTTTCATTCACTAAGAAAGAATAATAAAGCTGATAAATTTTTTGTTTCTGAAAATTGTTTTCCCCAAACTATTGATGTTTTGAAAACAAGATCTAAACCTTTAAATATAAATCTTGTAATTGGTAATCATAACACTGTAAGCTTGAATGAAGAATATTTTGGTCTGATTGTACAATATCCGGATTCTAACGGAGAAATATCTGACTATACGGATTATTTCAAAAAAGCAAAATCAAAAAATATATTTACTATTATTGCAGCTGATCTTTTAAGCTTATCAATATTGAAATCTCCCGCAGAATTGGGTGCAGATGCTGCAGTTGGAAGTACTCAACGTTTCGGAGTGCCTATGGGTTTTGGAGGACCTCATGCTGCATATTTTGCTACCAAAGATGAATTTAAAAGGCAAATTCCGGGTAGAATAATTGGAGTCTCAATTGATTCTAATGGTGACCGGGCTTTAAGAATGGCGCTTCAAACCAGAGAACAACATATTAGAAGAGAAAAGGCTACTAGCAATATTTGTACTTCTCAGGTTCTGCTTGCAATTATGGCTTCTATGTATGCTGTTTACCATGGTCCTATCGGTATTTATAAAATCTCTGAAAGAATTTATAAATTGACTAAAATTCTGGAGCTTTCTTTAAAAGAACTTGGATTTAATCTTTCAAATAAATATTTCTTTGATACCGTGAAAATATCTTTCCCGCGTAATTCTGAGGAAATCCTTCTAATTAAAAAAGAAGCTTTAGCTAATAAAATTAATTTTAGATATGTTGACGATTATTCTTTGACTATTTCAATTAGTGAAGTTACTTCCTTTGATGATATTTTGGAAATAATTTCAACTTTTGCAAAAACTGTAAATAAAAATGTTGATAAAGAAAAAATTATTAAAATCGGACGGAGTACTGAAATTGAATTGCCTGCTGATTTATTAAGAAAAAATAAATATCTGGAAAATCCTGTTTTTAATTCTTTCCAATCTGAAACTGAAATGGTTAGATATATTAAGAGTCTTGAAAATAAAGATTTATCTCTGACACATTCTATGATTCCACTAGGCTCTTGTACTATGAAATTAAATGCTTCTTCTGAAATGGCAGCAATTACCTGGCCGGAGTTTGCAGATCTTCATCCTTTTGCTCCATTAGATCAAGCTCAAGGCTATATGGAGTTATTTAAAGAACTTGAGCATGACTTATCTCGTATTACAGGATTTGCGGCTACTTCATTGCAGCCAAATTCGGGCGCTCAAGGTGAATATTCAGGACTAATGGTTATTCGCGAATATCATTTAAGTAAAGGACAAGCAAATAGAAATGTTAAGATC
>JAJXTM010000109.1 GCA_021783875.1 Bacteroidota bacterium | reverse complement strand
TTATCCAGAATTGAAGGGGAAAGTGTGAAAGTGCCGAATGGTCGAATCGTAAAAGCGAAAGGGTTAACAGGGCTTAAGTGAGTGTAGCCTGCACTCAGTGACAATTCTGGTAATTTCGCTGCATTCATTTCGCTTAAGCCTGCTTCAGCCGAGATGACTTTCATTTTTGATGAATGAAGGATTTTACTATTAAGCAAGCCCATATCTATTCCTTCTTGCAAGGTTATTTGTTTCTGTTGTGCACTGGTATAAATAGGAAACAAAATTCCCAACATTAAGCTTATTAATAATTTATTATATTTTGATGACATTGTTAATTATCTCCAGGATTATTTAAAACGTTATTATATGAGATATATTTTTCTCTTCCTTCTTCAGTAAATATCCCTTCAAACAAGACTTTAAAGATGGCTTCGAGAGCTTGATTTCCAGAATAAGGTAATTGTGATAGTATTTCAGGATTAATAATGGCTTGTACCGTATTAGTAAACATTAAAATAATTATATCTTTTTCTATATCATTTCGGAAAACACCATGTGCAACTCCGCTGCTAAAAAGTCGTTCTGCTTTTTCAAGACCTTTCATTTTCTTAACATCATGTATCTCATTCCACAAATCAGGCATACTTTTATGAATATCATCATAAAGCGGCCCTTTAGTCTTAACTAACTGCTTTCCGATAAAATCCATCATCCTTTTTAGTTTACCTACAAAATCCACTCCCTCCTCTGCCCAAATTTGATTAATAAATTCCTCATTTTGGCAAATTCTATTATTTGTAAGCTCCCTAACCAGATTTTCTTTACTAGGAAAAAATTTGTACAAAGTTTTTTTACTCATTCCCAGCTTTGATGCAATTTCCTCCATTGTCACTTTAGAATATCCAAATTGAAGAAATAATTCCTCAGCATTATCTAAAATTCTTTCCTTGATTTCTTTTTCCTCTGACATCAAAAACCTTTCTTTAAAACTATTATCGTTTATTTGGTTTCCTGATTATTAAAAAAAACGCAGTTAAAAACTGCTTAAACAAAGAAAACTATAAACGTTTATTTAGTTTCCAAATAAAATAATTTTTCCATTCAATTCCAAAATTTTTTAGAAAAAATTATTTCAGGGAGTGTATTTTAGTGATTTAGGTCAAAAACAAAGGGAATTATCCATTTAGTCAGATTGAAGATTTTTTTCATAAAGACTACGAAATTTTTTTATAGCATTGAATATCCCTTCTGAAATTTGAGTTTGTCCTAATTTACTATTAAGATAGTGAGCATCTTTTGGATTGGATAAAAATCCCGTTTCTATTAAGACACTTGGCATTGATGCTCCGACAAGAACAAAAAAGCCCGCTTGTTTTACACCTCTTGGTTTTTCAGAAACTTCTTTTGCCATTTCTTTATCAGCTAAATCGGCAAATTGTTCCGAATATCTCATATAAGCAGCTTGAGCCATACTTACCAAAATAAAATTTTCATCTGTAAGTTTTTTATAACGAGCCGGATTATCCTCATATTTGATAACACTATTTTCACGTTCTGCTATAGAAATTGCTTCCTTTGTTTTTCCCGGGCGCAGTAAATAAATCTCAAAGCCATTGCTTGAGCTTGGTTTATGCGGTGTGGCATTACAATGAATCGAAATGAATAGTTTGCCTTTATTCTCGTTGGCAATTTGTCCCCGTTTATAAAGTTCAATAAATTTATCTGTTTTCCTTGTAAAAACGATTTTGACATCTTTCATTTTTTCATGAATGATTTGTCCTAATTTTAATGCGATTGCAAGTGTAATATTCTTTTCTTCAATTCCGCCGACGCCAATGGTTCCTGAATCTTTTCCTCCATGCCCGGCATCAATTATTATCACATTAAAGTCCCATTTATCTTTTGCTTTATTCAAGTTATAGGTCTTGTTAAAGACCTTATTGTGAAGAGCAATCAGCAGATCATTACTTCCCGGATCATTCATTACTTCATAGCTAGTGTAATCGTTTCGCAAAAATAATTTTATTTCCGAATAAGATTTTAAATTTTTCGATTCAATTTTTTTTATAACCCCTAATCCCAGGTAATCATTTAATTTACTTGTATCTATATTTGAATTTTTAAATAATAAAGTAAGAATTCCATTTCCAAATGAGCTGCTGTATACCGAAATCTTATTTTTACTTTCAATTCTAACTAATGTTCCGTTTGTTTTTTCATCTAATGAGATTCCCTTAATATCATAATTAGCATCTTTTTCTGCTTCTTTAATATCGGGAGTTGCCTGAGTATTATTTTTATTTAAAATTAACAGATTACCATTATCAAAACTCAGGCTGTCATCTAGAAAATCCTTTAAAATATTCAAACAATAAGAGGTGGGAATAAAAACTTGATTATCAATTTTATAAGTAGATGTCGGTAATTGAATCAAAGATGTTTTATGATTTGACTCTGAAAAATATATAAGAAAGGGATTGTTTGCGGTAATAATTAGTTTATTTCCGTTATTACTCAATTCAATTTTCCCTAATGCTTCGTCAAGCCTGTAATTAAGCGAAAGAGCTTCAGCAAAGGGTTTTAAGGGTATATAAATAACGCCTTCCCTGTTATAGACGGTAATCGGAAAATTCTTTCCTTTAACTTCTAATTTAATTTTTTCAGTTTGTGAATAACAAGCGGATGATAAAATTAGTAATAAACATGAAATAATTAATATTTTCATTTATTCTCAAAGATTTTAACCGATGAACGGAATTAAAAATCCGCTCTTTTTTTTATAATCCAGGAATTCTTCTTTAAAATTTTTTTCCAACAATTTTTCTTCAAAAGAAGCACGTAAGATTATAAAAGGAATCTCTATTATTGATAAAGCTAATGCTATATAACTCATAGTCGCCAGAGCACCCCCTAAATCCATTAGTATTTGTGAAAGATATTGAGGATGCCGCAGAAATCTGAATGGACCAGATGTAATCAGCTTATGATTTTTGAATATAACAATTTCCTGAGAATAATTTTCTCCGAGTATTTTTAAAGCTAATATCTGCACCCATGAAAAGATTAGATAAAAGACTAATCCTATCAATCTAAACTTCTCATTATTAACACCATAAGCAAAAGTACCTATTTGAAAAATGCCAATAATAACAGCCAACAAAGAAAAAACAGCTAAATAAACAGGTAATTTTTGAAGATATGTTTTGGGTTTTTCTTTTGGAGGTTTCAATTTAGAAATAAAGCCGCTTTTAGTCCCCGAAGCGTTAGCTACAAAAGTTGCAATTAAGTTTAAACCGATAATAATATTGATTGGGTCCATAAAAAGATTAGTCAGTTACCTTACCGTATTTTTTCATTATATCTTTCCACTCATCAATACTGAGTTGTTCTGATTCTTCAATAAGCATAATCGGAATATCATTTTCAATTTTATATCGCCTACGTGTATTTTTATCAACAGAAACTAAAGTATTACCGTCCAAAACTAATTCTGCCTTAGTTTCCGGGCAACAGAGAATATCCAATAAATCTTTACTAATCATAATTCCTCAAAATTATTTAATAACAGTTTAATATAACTCTTTAAATCTAAAACAATCAACTGTATGATCATTCACCATTCCGACAGCTTGCATATAAGCATAGCAAATAGTCGAACCAACAAATTTGAATCCGCGCTTCTTTAAATCTTTACTCATTTCATCAGATTCCTTTGTTTTTGCCGGGATTTCATTTAAGTCATGCCGGAAATTTCTTTTTTGATTTTCGCTTATAAACTGCCAAATATATTTATTGAAACTTCCAAATTCTTTTTGCACTTTTATAAATGCATTTGCATTTTGAACAGCGGCGTTAATTTTCAATTTGTTTCTAACTATCCCTTCGTTAGATAAAAGTTCCAGAATTTTATTATCATTATAAGCTGCAATTTTTTTAACATTAAAATTATCAAAAGCTTTCCGGTAATTCCCTCTTTTTTTTAGAATTGTTATCCAGCTTAAACCTGCCTGCGCACCTTCAAGTATCAAAAATTCAAAAAGTAGACGATCATCATGAACAGGTACACCCCATTCCTCATCGTGATACTTTAAGTAATCAGGATCATGTAAAGCCCATCGGCAACGTACAACTTGCTTAACCATTTAAATACCTTAAATCATAGATAGTAAAATTAATAATTCTTTTAACATTAAGAAATTCTTTCAGCTCTAACATTTTTTATTTTAATGTTCCAATAGCAAAGGGATTTATTTTTGTTTTGGATTACCGTGATGATTATAACTATTTTGAACAGTTAAATAAAAGAGATTATATATGAAAATTTCAGATTTTAAAGTTAAGCCAAACTCTAAAATTGACCTATCAAAATTCAGGACAGCAGGTTCGGGCAAAAATAAATCAAAAGAAGATGCCAAGAAGCTGCTCAAAAAGAACGTTGATAAGATGATTGTCCTTCAAGATAAACTATTTGCAGAGGATAAGTACTCAATTTTGATCATTTTTCAAGCAATGGACGCCGCCGGAAAGGATGGGACAATAAAGCATGTTATGAGCGGGCTTAACCCTCAAGGCACTCAAGTCACTAGTTTCAAACAGCCTTCGTCCGAAGAATTAAATCATCATTATCTTTGGAGAGTAAATAAAGCATTACCTGAGCGCGGACGAATCGGAATTTTTAACCGTTCATATTATGAAGAAGTTTTGGTTGTGCGAGTTCATAATTTACAGGACACTGAGAAAATTCCGGCAAAATTAATTGATAAAGACATTTGGCAAACGCGCTTCAGAGAGATTAATGATTTTGAAAGGAATCTTTTTGAAAACGGAACAATAATTTTGAAATTTTTTCTAAATCTTTCCAAAGATGAACAGAAGCGCAGATTTCTCGAGAGGATTGACACTCCTTCAAAAAACTGGAAATTTTCCGATTCCGATCTCAAGGAAAGGGAATATTGGAATGAATACCAGAAATGTTTCGCCGAGGCAATTTCTTCAACAAGTAAGGACTATGCCCCATGGTTTATTATTCCGGCAGATATAAAATGGTTTGCTCGATTGGCAGTTTCTTCAGTCATTATCGATACAATGGAAAAGCTAAATCTTAAGTACCCGGAATTAAACAATCTTCAAAAAGAAAATTTAAAGTTATATAGAGATAAATTAGAAAATAATTAATTTAGAGTTCTATTAAATCAGTTTCGAGCAAATCTTTTCCATATAAAATAAACTGGAATACCTAATAATACTATTCCCATTCCCGGCCAGGAATACATAGGTTTAAAAATTAAAAGATCAATTGAGATTGCTGCAGCTGCAATAATATAAAGTGCCGGCATAACAGGATAGCCCCATGCTTTATAAGGACGCTCTGCATCAGGTCTTTTCTTTCTCAATAGAAATAAGCCAGCAATAGTAAGAATATAAAATATAAGTACAGCAAATATTACATAATCTAAAAGATCACCGTATGTTCCTGAAAGGCAGAGTAAAGAAGCCCATACTGCCTGGATAATAAGCGCAAATCCCGGGACGGAATTTTTGTTTATTGTACCGATTTTCTTAAAAAATACTTTATCTTTTGCCATAGCATAATAAACACGTGCACCGGCAAGAATCAATCCGTTATTGCATCCGAAAGTTGAGACCATTATTAATGCAGCCATAATAATTACAGCCGGAGCTCCGAATATCATTGAAGATGCCGCTGTAGCTACTCGATCGCTTAACGCGAATTGAATCCCTCTTCCGATTTCATTAACGCCGCCGGGGCTTCCTTTCAGCGGGAGCACCATAATATAGGCGACATTTGCACCTATATATAGGAGAGTAACGATTGCCGTCCCTAGAAATAAACTTAAAGGTATATTTCTTTTAGGATTTTTTACTTCGGCAGCTGTAAAAGTAATATTATTCCAAGCATCACTTGAAAATAGTGAACCAACCATCGCAACACCAATAGCGGCAAGAAGCATTGACCCCGATAATGGTTCAACTGATATAATCTTTCCATTTGAAATATGAGTCCAACTTGCGCTCCAGAAATTATAAAAATTCGCTCCAATAGCAGCAGCATTTTTCCCAATTAAAAAAGCAAGTAGAATGAGTCCTGATAGGGCAATTACTTTAGAAAAAGTAAAGACATTTTGAACTATTTTCCCGGTACGTACTCCACTAATATTAGATGATGTAAGTACTATTACGCTTAGAATTGCAAGTATTTGTGCAGCTGATATTTTTAGTCCAAGAATTGAAAACAAAATATTATTTTCACTAAACCATGGAATAAGAACTGCGGTATATTTAGCAAAGGCAACAGCAACAGCAGCTATTGTTCCGGTTTGTATTACTAAAAAAAGAGTCCAGCCATATAAAAATCCCACTAACGGATTATAAGCTTCGCGCAGGTATACATATTGCCCGCCTGCATGCGGCAGCATCCCTGCAAGTTCACCATAGCTTAAAGCAGCAGTAATTGTAATAGCGCCGGTAATTAGCCAGACTAAGAGAAGATATCCGGGAGAGCCGACAGTTCTGGCAATATCAGCACTGACTATAAATATTCCGGAGCCAATCATAGATCCAATTACTATCATTGTTGAATCAATTAATCCAAGCTCCCGTTTAAATTCTTTCGTATTATTTTCTCCGGGCGCAGAAATTATTTTATTCATTCTTTACTTTCGTTAGTGAATAAATTATGAATAGAAGATTTAATGAAATTAAATTAAACCTGCAATAATATTAATAAACAAAGCAAGAATTGCCGTATTAAATGCAAAGGAGAGTATGCCATGCAGCAATACCAGCCGTCTCATTCTTTTTGATATAACCTGCACATCAGAGACTTGGCAAGTCATTCCGATTACAAATGAAAAATAGGCAAAGTCTAAATAATCAGGATTTTTCTCATTCGGAAATTCCAATCCGCCTTCAATTTCATTTTTATTAGTAATATTTTTATCGCCATAATAGATGTGGGCATAACGGAGAGAGTATAAAGTATGAATTAGCAGCCAAGAAAATACAACAGAAACTACAGCTATGAAAATCGGGAAAGAAAGACTACCGCTTAAGTTACCTTTTTCTGAACCCAGGACAAATCCAACAGCAAGCAAACTAACACAAGACGCAGTTATCACAAGAGTAAAAATTGTAGTAAGACTTGAATCCTGAGATTTTGCTTTTAGGCGTATTTCATTTACTTCAGTATTGGATATAGATATCCATCCCAAGATTAAAGTAACCAGTGCAAAAATGTCCCATGAAAAGGTTACAATAATCGGTATCGAAAAATAATTTTTGAATATAAAAAAGAAAAGAATGGATGCTAAAACGGATAATACTGAACGATGATGGGCGTCTAACTTACTTATCTTTTTTAAGGCGCTCATTTTATAAGAATACTCTATAGAATAAGATAGAAAAGATGATAAATCAACTCTAATAAATAATGTATACTAAATTGGGATAAAACAAAACATTCCCGGAAAAATTATTCCGGGAATGTAACTTTTTAAAAGTTAATTAGCGTCTTCCGCCGCCGCCTCTACCGCCTCTGCTATCACCGCCGCCGCCACGACGATTACCGCCGCCACCGCCGCCATGTCTTTCGCCATTACGAGGTCTAGCTTCATTTACGGTTAATTTCTTACCTTTAAGGTCTTTTGTGTTTAATTCGTTCATTGCTTTTTGAGCTTCTGAAACGCCCGGCATTTCAACGAATCCAAATCCTTTGGATTCTTGGCTGAACATATCTCTAATTACTTTTGCGCTTTTGACTTGTCCATAATTTGCAAAAAGTTCTTTTAAGTCATCATCAGTAACGTCACGAGATAGATTGCCGACAAAAATGTTCATTGTAACTCCTAGATTTTTATTAATAGTAATTTATTTAGAATTAGTAAGCATGAGTTAAAAAGGAGAAACAAATCCTGCCGAGCAAAAATGGAGATAGAAGTTATGTTTGAAAGCTTTTTACTTATATTCTAATTCTTTAAGAACCAATTTAGTTTAAATTTTTCAATCATACAAATTTGTTTTTATCAATTTTTGCAATTTTTGACCTTAAAAGTCCCAAATTTTGCTTATTTTAACTAGAAGCATTTCTAAAGTCATTCAAAAGTATATTAGAAAATTAAAATTATGGATAAAGCTGAAATTAAAAAGAATTACAAAATTTCATTAACTCCAATGGGTGTTTATCAAATAAAAAATCTTGTAAATGGGAAAATATATATCAGCAGCAGTAAAAATCTTCAGGCAAGAATCAATCGGCATAAATTTGAATTAAAATTCGGAAGTGAAGGGATAAAAGAACTTCAAGATGATTATAACATATACGGCGAACAAAATTTCACATTTGAA
>JAJXTM010000108.1 GCA_021783875.1 Bacteroidota bacterium | reverse complement strand
AACAACTGAAAATACTACCCTTCAAGCAGATATTGCAAATATGAAAGACCAACTTTCAAAAATTCAGGATTATGATAACTGCATGAATGAACTCTATCAAATGATAGGTGCTACTAAGGCCGATGTTGATAATTATAGAAATGCTGTTGCTGAATTAAACGGTAAAATTCAACGACATGAAGGACCTAAAGCAGATAGACAAAAAGATCTAGATGCATTAAAAGCCAATAAAATTAGCGCACTTCCGGAATTTTACGATCAAGTTCATAACCAAATGCAAGCTGAATTAGATGCTTGGGTTGAAGCTCCTAAAGAAATCACTTATACTGTTGTTAAAGGAGATTGTCTCTGGAATATTGCTAAGAAAAAAGATATTTATGATAATGCATTTGCTTGGCCAAACATTTATAAAGCAAATCGGGATGAAATTAAGAACCCTAATTTAATTTTCCCAAAACAAAATTTCAAAATTCCGAAATTAACAGAAGAAGAAATGGCTAAATACGAAAAAATTAAAAGTAACTATAAACCGGCTCCTGCTAAATAAGGTTCATTAATTGTTCGTAATTTTAATTTTGATGAAAAGCTCTTATCATCTTTGGATGATAAGGGCTTTTTCTATTTTTGGATAACGATATGACTGCCATAGAAAAAAAAATTATCATTGAAAATGTTGATATGCTCTCTCTTCTCGGAATTAATGACAATAATTTGAAATTAATAGAGGATAAGCTAAATGCCTCAATTGTAGTGCGCGGAGAAAACGTGGTTGTCAAAGGCGTACTGGAAGAAGTTGAATTAGTAGAAAAAATTTTAAAAGAAATGGTATATGTCCTAAATACTAGCGGCACTCTTCGGAAAACAGATGTTGAAGCTATCCTGGATCTTTCCCTAAACGGGAAGGAAATATTAAGTGAAAAAGAGATAGATTCAATAGTACTCTATACTAAGAATGATGCTATTAAAGCTAAGACTCCCGGTCAAATAAACTACCTTCAAACTTCATTAAAAAATGATATTTGCTTTGCAATTGGGCCGGCTGGTACTGGGAAAACCTATTTAGCTGTCGCTCTTGCTGTTTCTGCATTAAAAAAAGGGAACATAAGTAAGATCGTTTTAGCCCGACCTGCAGTTGAAGCCGGAGAAAGTCTTGGATTCTTGCCGGGTGATTTCCGAGAAAAAATAGATCCTTATTTACGCCCCTTGTATGATGCTCTTGACGATATGATGCCGTCAGATAAATTGAAGGGTTATCTTGAAAAGGGTATTATTGAAATTGTCCCTCTAGCGTATATGCGTGGCCGAACATTAAATAATGCGTTTGTAATTCTTGATGAAGCCCAAAATGCAACTGCAGCTCAAATGAAAATGTTCCTTACTCGCCTTGGACTAAATTCAAAAGCAATTATTACCGGAGACATTACACAAATCGACTTACCTTCAAAATCAGTGAGCGGATTAATAGAAGCCAAAGATATTCTTAAAAATATTGAAGGCGTTGGATTTGTTTCTTTCGACAAATCTGATGTAGTAAGACATCGCTTGGTAAAAGATATTATTAATGCCTATGAAAAATTTAGAAATGGTGATAGTCCTGATAATTCAAAGCATGAATGATTATCTTTTAATTTTATTCTCTATTCTTTTGATTTCATTCCAAAATGTATCCATTTCTTCAAGATTAGATTCATTTATTTTTTTCCCGTTCTCGATTAGTTTTTCTTCAACATAGTTAAACCTCTTTATAAATTTTTTAATAGATTTTCTTAATGCATACTCGGGATTAAGTCCCAAAAATCTGGAATAGTTTACCATAGCAAAGAAAACATCACCAATCTCATTCTCAAGTTCTTCTTTTGATCCCTCCTTTTCAGATTTATGCATTTCTTCAATTTCCTCAGTTACTTTTTTCCATACATCATCTTTATTATTCCAGTCAAAACCTACCTTTGATGCTTTTTCTTGAAGACGAAAAGCTTTCTGTAGTGAAGGCAAATTTACAGGTACTCCTTCTAGTACTGACTTTCTACCCTCATTTAATTTTATTGCCTCCCAGTTCTTTTTAACTTCTTCAGCATCTTTAACTCTTGCCTCTCCGAAAACATGAGGATGTCTGCGAATTAGTTTTGTCTTTATAGAATTTATAACATCATCAAAATTGAATTTATTTTCTTCTTCTGCTATTATTGAATGAAAAATAACATGAAGCAGTAAATCTCCAAGTTCAATCTTTAATTCCTGAAAGTCTTTATTTTCAATGGCTTCAACTACTTCATAAGCTTCTTCAATAGTTGCAGATTTTATCGAATCATTACTTTGTTCGCGATCCCAAGGACATTCTAATCTCAATTTATATATAATATCAACAAGTTCCTTAAAATTACTTTCAATCATTTGATTTATTCCTTAAAATTGTAGTTCTAAAATGAAGTTATATAATATTAAACTGAATTTAAAAATAACAAAACTAAAATCTTATCAAAAGGAATATTATGATTGAAGAAAAAATTAGACAATTGGGATTGAAACTTCCAGAAGCAGCTAAACCATTGGCCGCCTATATACCGGCTTTGCAAGTTGATGAGCTTATTTTTACTGCTGGACAGCTACCATTTTTTGATGGAGAATTAAAATTTAAAGGAAAGGTTGGAGCAGAAATAAATGATTCGGAAGGCAGTAAAGCCGCTGAAATATGCGCCTTGAATTGCCTAAGTGCCATTAAAAGCCTAATAGGTGATCTTGAATTAGTAGAGAGAGTTATCAAGTTGACAGTATTTGTAAATAGTGCTGCTGGATATTCAAGTCAACCTAAAATTGCGAATGGAGCATCTGAGTTAATTGTCAAAATTTTTGGGGAAAGCGGTAAGCATGTTCGAAGTGCAGTTGGAGTAAATGAACTTCCGCTTAATGCTCCTGTAGAAATTGAAATGATTGTAAAAATAAAAAAGCCGTTTATTTAAAACGGCTTTTATTGAAAATTTGGATCGGATTAACTGCATCCTGATGTTGAGCCGCAAGTCATACACTTTAAGCATGTTCCATTTCGAACCATGGTCATACTCTGACATTCGGTACAGATATCGCCTGTATATCCTTTTTCAATAGCTTGCCTTACTTTGGATTGCATTATTGATTGGTGATCCGGCATTTTATGAAATTTTGCTTCATTTGTTGAAAGTGAATAATTATAATTTTGCGTAGTTTCTTTATCTAATTCAACAAGCCGCTCACTTACAACTTCCTCACTTACAAATTCTGGCTCGGTCAATTTTTTAACTATGCCGGGTGAAGCTTTAGAACGTTGTTCATCCGGTTCAACATGTGCAAGGTCATAGCGCCCTAAATATGTAACTGCTAGTTCACGGAAAATATAATCAATAACAGAAGTAGCCATTTTTATTTTATCATTTCCAGCAACAATACCGCTAGGTTCAAATCTAGTGAAAACAAAAGCATCAATAAATTCTTCGAGAGGGACTCCGTGTTGAAGTCCAAGCGAGATTGAAATAGCAAAACAATTTAATAAGCTTCTAAATGCTGCTCCTTCTCTGTGCATGTCTATAAATATCTCACCCAACTGCCCGTTCTCATATTCGCCGGTCCTTATATATACTGATTGCCCGTTAATTTTTGCTTTCTGTGTATATCCTGTTCTTCTGTCAGGCAACCTTCTTCTCTTGGCAATATAACGGTGAATAATTTTTTCAGCGACTTTGACAATGTCATTATTCTCCTTGTCTTCCATTATTGCTTCAAGCTCTTCATCAGTAATTGTATTTAAGGGCTGCGAAAGCTTTGAACCGTCTCTGTATAAAGCGTTAGCTTTGATTCCTAATTTCCATGATTCCATGTAAGCTTCTTTAACGTCTTCAATTGAAGCCTGATTAGGAAGATTAATTGTTTTAGAAATAGCGCCAGAGATAAATGGTTGAGCTGCTGCCATCATTTTAATATGTGCAGATGATCGAATAAATCTCGTGCCTTTTTTGCCGCATTTATTAGCACAATCAAAAACGGGATAATGCTCATGTTTTAAGAACGGAGCACCTTCTATTGTCATCGTTCCGCAGATATAATCATTAGCTGAAGAAATTTCCTGCTTTGAAAATCCAAGAGATGTTAGAAGATTAAAATCAAATAAATTAATATCTTCCTCTGTAAATCCCAGTTTATTTATTAAAAAATCTAGGCCGAGTGTAAACTTATTGAATGCAAAAGTCAAATCGAAAACAGAAGGAAGCGATTTTTCAATTTTATCAATAGCTGCTTCAGTAAAACCTTTGGCTTTCAATGATTCATGGTTGATATATGGGCAGCCATGCAATGAACCTGATCCCTTTGCGTACTTTACAATTTCGTTTATTTGATCTTTATTATAGCCCAATCTTTCTAAGGCAGGAGGAATAGATTGATTTATAATCTTAAAATACCCTCCTCCTGCTAGTTTCTTAAATTTAACTAATGCAAAGTCAGGCTCGACGCCTGTAGTGTCACAATCCATAACCAGACCTATTGTGCCCGTTGGCGCTATTACAGTCACTTGCGCATTTCGGAAACCGAAATTAATTCCAAGTTCAAGTGCTTTGTCAGCGTCTTCTCTGGCAGCTTTAAGTAAATCTGAGGGACAATGTTTAGGATTAATCCCTACTGGGTATATTGAAAGCCCTTCATATTCTTCTGTTGGAACATTGTATGCAGCACGCCTATGATTTTTAATAACCCTTATCATATTCTCTTTATTATCGTCATACTTTGGAAATGTACCAAGCTCTTTTGCCATTTCCGCAGAAGCCGCATAAGCAGACATGTGCATAATTCCTGTTAAAGCACCGCAAATAGCAAATGCCTCATTGCTATCATAAGGAATTCCTTGAAGCATCAATAAAGTACCTAGGTTGGCATAACCTAATCCCAAAGTTCTGAAATCATAACTACGTTGGGCAATTTCTTTACTAGGAAATTGTGCCATTAGAACGCTAATTTCTAATACAATTGTCCAAAGTCTTGCCGTATGTCTATAAGCTTCAATATTGAATTTCTTTGTTTGAGCATCATAATACTTACCTAAGTTTATAGATGCAAGGTTGCATGCGGTATCATCAAGAAACATATATTCGCTGCATGGATTTGATGCTTTGATTTCACCATTAGCCGGACAAGTGTGCCACTCATTAATAGTAGTATGATATTGAATTCCCGGATCAGCACTTGACCATGCAGAAAAACTAATCTGATCCCACAAGTCCCTTGCCTTTAATGTTTTAAAAGGTTTTGGAGATCTTTTTTCTTCTTTTGCTTTTTTCTTTTCAATTCTACCGAATAAGTTCCACTCACCGTCATTTATTACAGCATTCATAAATTCATTATTCACTCTAACAGAATTATTAGAATTTTGTCCGGATACAGTGGCATACGATTCAGAATTCCAATCTATGTCATAAACTGGAAATTCAATTGATTTAAATCCAAGTTTAGCTAGGTGTATAACTCGTTCAATATAATTGTTAGGAATCATTACTTTTCTAGCTTCAATAACTGCTAATTTCAATTTTTTATTTAAATTTTTATTAAACCGATCATTTTCAGGATGTTCGTCATAGCAGGCTTTCATAATTGCATTAAGGTGAATGTTGCAAAGCTTAGATCCAGCAACTAAAGAAGCTACCTTTTGTTCTTCAATAACTTTCCAATTAATATATTCTTCAATATCAGGATGGTCAAGATCTAGTGTTACCATTTTAGCAGCACGTCTGGTGGTTCCTCCGGATTTAATTGCTCCAGCTGATCTGTCTCCGATTTTTAAGAATGACATTAATCCGGATGATTTCCCACCCCCACTAAGAGATTCCTCTGCACCTCTTATATCTGAAAAATTTGATCCTGTCCCGGAGCCGTATTTAAATAGTCTAGCTTCCCTAACCCATAAGTCCATTATTCCACCTTCATTTACTAAATCGTCCTTTACAGACTGGATAAAGCATGCATGTGGTTGAGGATGAGTATAAGCATCGCTGCTTGCAGTTAATTTACCTGTAATATAATCAACGTAATAATGCCCTTGAGATGGACCGCTTATACCATATGCCCAATTTAATCCTGTGTTAAACCATTGCGGACTGTTAGGTGCGGTCATTTGGTTGGCAAGCATATAAATAATTTCATCGTAAAAGGCCTTAGCATCTTCTTCACTATCAAAATAATTTGCTTTCCAGCCCCAATATGTCCAATTACCTGCTAAGCGATGAAAGACTTGTCTTGAATCGGTCTCTGCTGTATATCTTTCTTTTGCGGGGAGTTGTTCTAAATTATCTTTATCTTCGACTGATGTTTGAAGCCATACCGGAACATCTTTTTCACTTTTCTTTTTTAAAAGCTTTGGAACGCCGGCTTTTCTAAAATATTTCTGGGCAATAATATCAGTGGCAACTTGTGACCATGTAGAAGGTACAAAAACATCTTCCATTTTAAAGACAATTGAACCATCTGGGTTTTTTATTTCTGAAGTACGCTTGACAAATTCAAATGAAACGAATGGGTCTTTGTTGACTTCTGTAAAAAACCTCTTTATGTGCATAAAACCTTCCTTCTATCTAAAATTTATGTATTTAATTCTCATTTTTATATTTTTTAGCAAATTTTATTGCTGGCAATTTCATGAGGAATATTAAGATTATTCTTTCCCTTAAATCATGCATGGAAATATTGTAAAGAATAAATTTAAAAATATTTTTTTTAATCAACGCAGTAAAAAACTTTTAGCAAACTTGATGATTTATTTTTTAAAAAACAAATTAAATTTTTTAAGATGTAGGTTTACGCATAATTTATGCAAAAAAAAAATCTAAAATTAATTTATCTAACTTAAAATGATTTAAATTATGACAAATTTACCGCTTATATTAAATTAAATTTATCTTATTAGAAAAATATTTATAATTGTGATAGAGAATCAAATTACTTGAGTATAAAAAGAAAATTTAGAGGAAGAATTGTCCGGAGATAAAATTATTGAAATAGAAAATCTTTCTAAGAAGTTTAAAAGTTTCATGGCTGTGAATAACCTAAACTTAAACGTTTTTTATGGAGATGTATTTGGATTTCTAGGACCTAACGGTGCTGGCAAAAGTACTACAATACGTATGTTGACCTCATTAATTAAACCTAGTAGCGGAAAAATAAGAATCTTCGGTAAAGATCTTCATGAAAACAGGAATGAAATTCTAAAAAAAGTCGGAACTATTGTGGAAAAGCCGGATTTCTATGGTTTCCTTAGTGCCTATAAAAATTTGGAAATATTAGGTAAAATTTCAGGAATGGATATCTCTTCAAAAAGAATAATGGAAGTTTTGGAATTAGTAGGTCTTGAAAAAAGATATAAAAGTAAAGTTAAAACTTTTTCTCATGGTATGAAACAAAGATTAGGTATAGCCCAAGCCTTAATTCATGATCCGGAATTAATTATCCTTGATGAACCGACAACGGGACTCGATCCTCAGGGTATGAAAGAAATACGAGATTTGATTATTTCCTTAAGTAATGAAAAAGGAAAAACAATTTTTCTTTCTTCGCATATATTGCATGAAGTTGAATTCGTTGCAAATCGTATGGTAATAATTAATCAAGGTTCTGCTAATGTTGAAGGAAATGTGAAAGATTTATTAGAAGCTAACAAACTAAAAGTTACTTTTCAGATTGAAAACGATGAAAAAGTTAAAGTAATTTTAAGTGACTCTTTGTGGAATTCTAAAATTACTTCGGTTATGAAAAACAAATTTATTTTTCTATTAGAGCAAGATGAAATTTCAGAGTTAAATAAATTTTTTGTGACTAATAATATTTTAGTGAGTGCAATTATTCCGACAAGATCGCTAGAAGAATATTTTCTTAAAATTACCAAGAGTGGATCCTGATGTTTAACTTGATTTCAATTGAGCTTTTCAAGATTTTTAAAAAATGGCGTACCTATATAGGATTTATAGTCTTATCGGTCTTGGTTCCTTTAATTCAGATAGCAATGTTTATGGAAGGACAGAAATCTATAAACTTTATGACAAGAAATCTTCAGCAATCATTTATGTTGGTCGGTAATCTCTTAAATTCATATTTAGTTTCATTTTTTATATTAAATAGTTTAACTATCCATATTCCTTTTTTAATAGCTCTTGTAACCGGAGATTTACTTGCAGGTGAAGCAACTGCAGGAACATATCGTATCCTTTTAACAAGACCTATTTCAAGGAGTACTATTTTTACTGCTAAATTTTTAGCAGGTATTATATATACTTTTTTGCTTATTACGTGGCTTGCTATATTGAGTGTAGGGTTAGGCACTTTAATTTTTGGAAC
>JAJXTM010000107.1 GCA_021783875.1 Bacteroidota bacterium | reverse complement strand
TTAGCTTTTGTCGTTGCAGTGATCTTATTGCTTAACGGAACATCCGCAACTTTCCAAGGACCTCATCAAATTAAAACAATTCAGGGAGATACAGTTACTGTAGCGCTTGGACCCGCTGCACCAGTAGTAGCGATCAAACAACTTGGAACAAACGGCGGTGGATTTTTCGGACCAAACTCAGCACACCCTTTTGAAAATCCGAACTATCTTACTAACATAGTTGAATGTGTTAATATTTTGCTTATCCCAATGGCACTTGTTTTTACTTTTGGATTTTATCTTAATAAGAAAAGATTAGCAATAGTATTTTTCACAGTTATGGCAGTAATTTATATTGGTTTTACTGCATTCGCTGTATGGTCTGAAGTAGGAGGAAATCCTCTTATTTCGAAATTAGGTATTAACCAGTCCACAGGAAGTATGGAAGGAAAGGAAGTTAGATTCGGACCTGCAGCTTCTGCATTTTGGGGAGTCGCAACTACTGTGACATCTAATGGCTCATCAAATTCTGATCACGATAGTCTTAATCCTCTTGTTGGCGGGGTTCTGTTATTAGATATGATGATAAACTCTATTTTTGGCGGCGTTGGAGTTGGTTTTATAAATTTCTTCATGTTCCTAATTATAGCAGTATTTATTGCAGGTTTAATGGTCGGAAGGACTCCGGAATTTCTTGGCAAAAAAATAGAGGCAAAAGAAGTGAAAATTGCCGCTCTTGTGATACTCCTGCATCCATTTTTAATTTTAGTAAGCACTGCTATATCATCTCATATAGCCGCACTAAATCCGAACATTGGCTGGCTGACTAATCCTTCGTATCACGGATTCTCTGAAATGCTTTATGAATTCTCATCTGCATCAGCCAATAATGGATCAGAATTTACCGGTCTAGCAGCGAATGTACCATTCTGGAATATTATGGATGGTGTGATTATGATGTTGGGTAGGTTTATCCCTATAGTTGGTCCTGTAGCAATTGCGGGTTTATTAGCAGGAAAAAAATATGTACCGGAATCTGAAGGAACTTTACGAATAGATAGCTTTGCCTTTGGAATAGTCCTTTTATCAGTAATTCTTGTTATCTCGGCACTTTCTTTCTTCCCGGCATTAGCAGTTGGACCGATTGCAGAATATTTTTCAATATAAAAGGTTTACAATAAGATGAAAAGAAAACGTGAAATAAAATTGTTCGAACCTGCTCTAGTTAAACAAGCTATAAAACAATCTTTTATTAAATTGAACCCTGCATACATGATGAAAAATCCTGTAATGTTCACGGTTGAAATAGGGACAATAATTATGGCTGCAATTACGGTTATTGCAATTTCTAACCCTGCGGCAACACACGAAAGTTTGGGATATAATTTTACGATAACTATACTTTTGTTCTTAACTATTCTGTTTGCAAATTTCGCAGAAGCAATAGCTGAGGAAAGAGGAAAAGCTCAAGCGGAGTCTCTTAGAAAAACTCGAGAAGATACTCCGGCAAAAATATTAAGAGAAAACGGAACTATTGAAATCGTCAGCTCATCTACATTAAAAAAAGGGGATATTTATATTGCTGAAGCAGGTGATTTGATTGCGGCTGATGGTGAAATTATCGAAGGGTTAGCTTCAATAGATGAATCTGCAATTACCGGAGAATCCGCTCCTGTGATAAGGGAGGCTGGTACCGATAAATCAGGAGTAGTTGGAGGAACAAAAGTTCTTTCAGATAAAATAACGGTACAAGTATCTTCTAATCCGGGTGAAACTTTTTTAGATAAGATGATTGCATTAGTGGAAGGCGCCAGTAGACAAAAGACTCCGAATGAAATTGCTTTGTCCATTTTACTTGCAGGATTTACGCTGGTTTTTTTACTTGTTGTTGTCACCCTAGCGCCTTTTGCTGAATATACTCAAACAATTATAAGTATAGCTGCATTAATATCCTTATTTGTGTGCTTGATCCCGACAACAATCGGAGGACTTCTCTCTGCAATAGGAATAGCGGGAATGGATAGAGCTTTAAGAGCTAATGTAATTGCAAAATCCGGGAAAGCAGTAGAAACTGCAGGTGATATTGATGTAGTACTTTTAGATAAAACCGGAACAATTACTATTGGAAACAGGAAAGCGACAAATTTTTATCCAATCAATAGTTTCGGTAATAAAGAATTCATCAAATTTACCGCATTTAGTTCTTTAGCAGACAGTACGCCGGAAGGTAAATCAATTATAGAACTTGCCGAAAAATTAGAGCCTAATTTATTTCCCCTAAAACATGATAACGCTTCATTTATAAATTTCTCTGCGGAAACAAGAATGAGCGGAGTTAGTCTTCAGGATGGAACCGAGATTAGAAAGGGTTCATGGGATGCAATTAAAAAATGGAGCAATAACATTGATAATGTTTTTGATGAAATTGACAGTAAAGTAAAATATATAGCCCAAGATGGAGGGACTCCTCTTGTAGTAGCAATAAATAAAAATGCAGTAGGAGTTGTACAACTTGAAGATATAATTAAGCCGGGAATAAATGAAAGATTTGAAAGATTGCGTAAAATGGGTGTTAAGACAGTAATGGTCACCGGCGATAATCCGCTTACGGCTAAATTCATTGCAAATCAGGCAGGAGTAGATGATTTTATTGCTGAGGCAAAGCCGGAAGATAAGCTAAGATATATTATCGAAGAACAAAAAGGAGGTAAACTTGTGGCTATGATGGGTGATGGTACAAACGATGCTCCTGCATTAGCTCAGGCTGATGTTGGCGTGGCAATGAACTCAGGCACTCAAGCAGCAAAAGAAGCGGCTAACATGGTAGATCTTGATAATGACCCTACTAAGCTGCTTGAAGTAATTGAAATTGGGAAACAATTACTTATTACACGAGGGAATGTTACAACTTTTTCTATTGTAAATGATGTGGCAAAATATTTTGCAATAGTTCCGGCATTATTTATGGCAACTATCCCCGGCCTCAATGCATTAAATATAATGAAACTGTCAACCCCTGAATCAGCTATTCTTTCAGCAGTAATTTTTAATGCATTAATAATCCTTGCGCTTATACCTATAGCCCTGAAAGGGGTAAAGTACAGACCTATCGGTGCAACGGCAATTTTAATACGTAATCTTTGGATTTATGGAATGGGCGGTCTTGTAATCCCTTTTGTCGGTATAAAGTTAATAGATATGGTTGTGAGCGTTTTTCTTAAATAAAAATTCACACTTGAATTTTAGGAATAAATTAAAAGGTTTATAATGAAAATATTAAGAATTAATCTAGTATTGCTTTTTTCAACTATAATTTTGTTCGGGATTATTTATCCTCTATCCATTTGCGGAATAGGTTTATTATTCCCAAATCAAGCGGAAGGATTGCCGATTATAAAAGATAATCGAATAATAGGGTACAAAAACATTGGTCAGAAATTCTCAGAAGCAAAATATTTTTGGGGAAGACCTTCAGCTTGTGATTACAACCCTATAAACGCAAGTCCGACAAATTTCGGACCTACAAATCCTGTATTTATAGAAAAAGTAAAAAAAAGGATTAGAACCTTTTTAATTAATAATCCGGATATAAAACAATCGGATATTCCGAGTGATATTGTAACATCATCGGCAAGCGGCATTGATCCTGATATTTCTATAAATGCAGCCCTAATTCAAATTCCAAGAATTGCCAAAATCCGTGGAATAAACTATACAGAAATCAAGAAACTGGTTGATGAGAAAATACAAAAACCTCTATTTGGAATACTTGGACCCGAGGAAATTAATGTCCTGCAATTAAATTTATCTTTAGATAATTTATACGAAAAACATTATTATTTGAATGAACATAAATAATTTTTTTAATAAATTAATATGAAATCAGAGATTTCAATTTCGTCCTCTTCCGGAAAATTTTTAGAAATGATAAAATCTTCGGAAAAAGGAAGACTTAAAATCTACCTAGGACTTGCTGCTGGAGTTGGTAAAACTTACAGGATGCTTATTGAAGCTCACGAGCTTGCAGGAAATCGTATTGATGTATATGTCGGTTACGTTGAAACCCATAGTAGGAAAGATACAGAAAATTTATTAGAGGGACTTCCGGCAATCCGAAGAAAAACTATTTTTTATAAAGGTAAGCAGCTTGAGGAAATGGATATTGATACAATTCTGCAAAGCAAACCAAAAGTTGTTTTAGTCGATGAACTAGCGCATACAAATGTTCCGGGTTCCAAAAATGAAAAACGATGGCAGGATGTAATAGAAATAATAAATAACGGGATAAGCGTAATTACTACAGTCAACATTCAACACCTTGAAAGCATAAAACAAGAAGTTGAAAAAATTACCGGTGTTGAAATAAAAGAGAGAATACCTGATAAAATAATTCAGATGGCAGACGAAGTCGTAAATGTTGATCTAACCATTGAAGAATTAATTAACCGTTTGAATGACGGTAAAATATATGATAAAACTAAAGTATCTACTGCGCTTAAGAATTTTTTCCGGGAGGATAAATTACTTCAGCTTAGAGATCTTACACTAAAAGAAGTTTCGCGGCAAGTAGAAAGAAAAATAAAACTCGAAATAGCTCCGTCACAAAGAGGTAAAATAAATTCTTTAATTACTTGTATAAGTTCAAACGGAATATCTGCATCAAATTTAATTAGAAGATCGTCAAGACTTGCTTCTTTTTATAATTCCAAATGGTTTGTGGTTTATGTCCAAACTGAGAAAGAATCATCTTCAAAAATCAATGCCAAAGATCAAAGATATTTAATTAACAACTTTAAATTAGCTGCTGAGTTGGGAGCAGAAGTTATTGAACTATCGAGCAATGACAGAGCAAAAGCAATTATAGATTTTTCGACAGAAAAAGAAGCCGGATTAATAGTTATAGGCAAACCGTCAATATCTTGGAAGGAAAAAATTATTTTCGGAAATTTTTTTAAAGATTTAACAAAACAAACCGAGAAATCGGATTTAGACATTTTAATAATTTCAAGCCATGAAAAAGATTAAAACAAAAATTTTTACAGGGGTATTAGCGCTCTTTATTGTGATATTAATACTAAGCGTATTGGGAATATATTTCATTAACAGGATTGCGCAAGGTTCAAAAGGAACAATTAAAGATAATTACCGCTCAATTGAGTATGCAACAATGATGACAAAATATCTTGATGAAATTTATCAGCTAAAAACCCAAGAATACTTAGCAGCTCAAAATAATATAGATATTTCAAAATTGAATCAATTTAAAAAAGAATTTCAAACAAATTTTAATTTGGAGGCACATAACATAACGGAAGTCGGAGAAAGAGAATTGGTCGGCGAACTTAATCAAAATTATATAAAATTTATTCAAGTTATTGAAGGGAAGGACGAAAATAACAGCAATAGTGCAAATAATAATTTAGAAACTCTTATTTATTTATACAAAATAACACGAGATAATATTCTTGGCATATACCAAGTTAATATGGATGCAATTCTATTAAGGAACCGAATAGCAGAGCACACTTCTCAAGAAGTCACTTTTTACATGGCAATAGTTGGAATAATTAGCATCCTCTCTACATTACTATTTATCTTTAGATTCCCCGATAAAATTGTTAGTCCCATTACAGAATTGACAAAAAAAATAATTTCTATTTCAGAAAAGGATTACGATCAGAAATTAATCATTACATCGAAGGATGAAATGGGAGACCTTGCAAGAGCATTTAATGTTATGGTTCAGAGGATAAAAGAATATGACGAAACGAATTTAGACCAGCTTCTTTTTGAAAAGAAAAGGATGGATGCTATTGTAAAGAATTTACAGGATGGCGTAATTATCCTTGACGAGAATAAAAAAATAATTCTGGCAAATAATCCTTTGGTAAAATTAGCTGGTTTAAAAGAAGAGGAAGTTATTAACCGTTACGCACCGGATATTGCAGCAAGAAATGATTTAATAAGGACTATGATATCAAACCTAATGGTTGAAGGAAGTGAAAATAAAGAGGAAGAAATAAAGCCCATCAAAATCATTTTGGAAAACAAGGAAAATTATTATTCAATTGAACATATTGCGGTCGAATTAAAATCAAGTACAAATTATAGAAACAACTTATTCTGTTATATAATAATGCTGAAGAACATTACTTTATTTCAGGAAAGAGATACTGCTAAAACAAACTTAATTGCTACTGTATCACATGAGCTAAAAACCCCGTTATCTTCAATTAATTTGAGTTTAAAATTGTTGGAAGACAACAGAATTGGAGATATTAATGAAGAACAAAAAGGGTTACTAAATTCAATTAGGCAGCAAAGTATAAGACTTTCGAAAGTGGTTAATGAGCTGCTAGACTTTTCACAAGCCGAAACAGGAAATATAAAATTAAAAATTACTGAAATTAGAGCTGATGATATAGTCGAACTTGCAGTAGTTGCACTAATGATGTTTATCTCTGAGAAAAAAATTCAATTCGAAACAATGGTAAGTGAAACTTTACCCGCAATTAAAGCAGATCTGGAAAAAACCGTTTGGGTGCTTGTAAATATTATTAATAATGCTATTCGATACTCACCCGAAGGAGGAAAAATAATAGTCAAAGCTGAAAGTGAAAAAGAATTTATTAAATTTGAAGTTAGTGATGAAGGACCGGGAATTTCAGCGGAGGATTGTAATAAAGTTTTTGATAAGTTTGTGCAAGTTGGAAATAGAGCTTCAAAAGGAACCGGATTAGGATTGGCAATATCAAAGGAATTTGTAGTCGCACAGGGAGGAAAAATTTGGGTAGAGAGTATATTGGGGAAAGGCAGTAAATTTTCTTTTACTCTACCGATTTCAAATAAAAAAGGTGGAGTGTAAAGATTTTTGTATAAATTGAAATTAAAATCCCACGAGATCGTAATGGTCAGTTTGATCCGATAATCGTCAAGAAGTATGAGAAAAACCTTGGGTTGATAGAATATAAAATAATCTCCATTTACGCAAAAGTAATGACGATTCGGGATATGCAGATCCATATCAAGAGATGAATAGTTAAGATGTACCATTGACACTTAAATCAAACATTATAGAAAAATAGTTGATATAGCAATATAATGTTGTGCTTCTTATGAATTGACATTATTCATGTTCAAGTCCCCGAAACCTTCTTTAATAAATTCTCCGTTAGGGATTGGAAGGATTACTAATCCCTGCAATGTTTCTAAACCTTTTTCGCAAGTGCCAGTATAAGACATATTTAATCAACTGGTCAATATCTTTCTCTTAAATCATTAAACCACGCCTGAGGAATTATAATATCGTGATGCAGCCTTCCTACAACAATACCGGGATGGATTTTTATTTTATCGGCAAACTCTAAAATGTCAAATTAAAAATTCTAAATAATTTTGGCGATTAATTAATTTCACTGTGCTGCCCGAATATGCGCTTAAAAACTCCGTGGGAACGGTGAAATTAGTTTTCTGCCACTTAAATTCATAGCCCGACAATCTTCCGTTTAAATCTTCAATGTAGTCGATTTCTTTTCCGGAAGTTGTTCGCCAGAAATAAATAAGGGCAGTAATCCCCAAATTATTATTGCGTTTCATTCGTTCCGAAATCATAAAATTTTCCCACAAAGCGCCGACATCCTGTCGCAAAAAAACCGGATTAAGATTATTAATTAAGGCATTGCGCAACCCAAGATCATAAAAATAAATTTTCCGCTTCTTCTTTAATTCATTCCTAATATTGCGGGAAAAGGGTCCGACTTGAAAAACAATATAAGCTTGCTCTAAAATTCGAATATAATTCGCAACTGTTACTTTATTTACACCAAGCAGTTGTGCTAATTCCGTATAGGATACTTCGCTGCCGATCTGCAGCGCCAGGGCTTGTAAAAGTTTTTCTAACAACTCAGGATTGCGAATATCCTGATAAGCAAGCACATCCTTATAGGAATAACTCCTAGCTAGCTCATGAACAAGTTTTTCTTTATCCGGTCCGGCAAAAATTACTCCCGGATACATTCCATAGATCAATCTCTCTTCTAATAACCTATCCGTTTCCAAACGAGAGTATATCTGCTCTAACTCCTCAACAGAAAATGTATAAAGAAAGAATTCTATTTTTCGACCCGTCAGCGGTTCGGATATTTTTCCAGAAAGTTCAAAAGATGAAGAACCGGTTGCGATAATTTGGGTATCCGGAAAATTATCAGCGAAAAGTTTCAGTGTTAAGCCAACATTCTTAATTCGTTGAGCCTCATCAATAACAACCAGCCTGCGCGAACCGATGAATGATTTCAGCTCTGTTGAAGTTTTATTAGTTAAAGCCACCCGGATATCAGGCTCATCGCAATTTAAATACAGCGAATCATTCTCATATTTTTCAAGGATTTTTTTCACTAAGGTAGTCTTCCCCACCTGGCGAGCGCCATATAGAACGACTA
>JAJXTM010000106.1 GCA_021783875.1 Bacteroidota bacterium | reverse complement strand
TTTCTATTCGCCGATAAGCGGAGTCGAAATTGATGCTGTGAAGTATCCAATTGCTTGCACTCATCTCGATGGAGAAATGAAGTTTATCAGCATTTTTGGATTAACTGGATATTTTGAAGGATGGTTCTCCAATGATGATGCAAGTGTGCCGATACTTGCTAAATTAAAAGTAATAATTGGAAGCGTTAGAGTTGAATTGAAATCTTGGAAGAAAACTGGATGGATACCTCCCAAATATATAAAAAGCTAAATAATGATCTTAAATTATTCCCTTATTTGGATAAATTTCCCAAAATTGGAGTGGAAGTATTTTTAGCTGAGGGCAGCAAGATAATTGGTGATGTGGAAATCGGTAATTATTCTAGTGTTTGGTATAACACAGTCATAAGAGGTGATGTTCATTATATTCGTATCGGCGAAATGACAAATATTCAAGATTGTTCTATGCTTCATGTTACAAATGGTAAATTTCCTTTGAATATTGGCAATAAAGTAACAATCGGTCATTCCGTAAATTTGCACGGATGTTCTTTAATGGACTTATCATTTATAGGGATAGGCTCAATAATTTTAGATGGAGCAATTGTAAACGAAAAATCATTAGTTGCGGCGGGAAGTGTGGTTAAACCTGGTTTTATTGTTCCGTCGGGAGTGCTTGTGGCCGGAGTTCCTGCTAAGATTATTCGTGATTTAACTATGGATGAAATTTTGGATTTTGAAAACTCGGCAATTAGATACAGAAATTATTCCGAAATTACATTAAATTCATTCAAAAAATATAAGGGATAATATGTACTTTAAGTTTTGGGGTACCAGAGGGTCAATTCCTGTACCGGGAAGCAACACTTTGAAATACGGCGGAAATACACCTTGCATTGAATTACGTTCAAATGAAAACGAACTTTTGATTTTTGATGCCGGGACGGGAATAAGAGATTTAGGAAAATCATTAGTTGATGAAAAATATAATCAAAAAATAAGAATTTTTTTAAGCCACTATCATTGGGACCATATCCAAGGACTTCCTTTCTTTCAGCCTCTTTACCAGAAGAACACGGAAATTATCTTTCTTGGAGAAAGTAAACATGAAAAAAGCATAGAAGATATTTTAAGCGGCCAAATGAATAGGCATTATTTCCCGATGGACTTGAAAGATGTAGCAAGCAAAATTAGTTTTGAAAATATTGAATCAAATAAAAATTATAATATTGGAAATTTGGAAATTCTGACCTTATCTGCTAATCATTCGTCATCAACTCTTGCATTTAAAATTATTGCAAATAATAAAAGCATAGTATATATGCCGGATAATGAGTTGTCCCCTGGAAATTTTTCAGAAGATAATATTAGAGAAATAATTAAACTAGAAAATGAAGAATTTATAAACTTCTGCAACGAAACTGATTTTTTAATTCACGATAGCTTCTATGATGAATCAGCTTTAAAATTAAAAAAAGGATGGGGACATTCAGATAATAATACTCTTGCTTATTTTAGCTTATTTTCCAAAGTAAAAAATCTTATTCTTTTCCATTATAATCCTGAATATAATGATAATAAAATAGAAGAAATTGCGAATTATATTAATAATATTTTTAGCATTGAGAAAAGTAAAATAAATTGCATTGCTGCATTTGAAGGATTGCGAATTCAATTTTAATAAAATTGTTTAATTTGGAAATAAACTTATGGTAAAAAACTTATCCGTAAATTCAAAAATAAATTACGGAATTAAAAAAAATATGGTTCATAACATCGTCAATAATTTAAAAAAGGATTTAGAATTTGACATTTCATCTTTTTTTATAAATTTTATTTCAAGGGAAGAAATTATAGATATAAATAAGAAATTTTTAAAACATAACTACTATACAGATATTATAACTTTTAATTATTCGGGTAATAATAATATATTAGACGGCGAAATATTTATTTCTGTAGCAGATGCCAAAATGAATTCAAAAAGATTCAATGTTAATTTCAGTGATGAAATAATTAGACTTATAATACATGGTTTTTTGCATTTATCAGGATATGATGATATGAATAAAAAAATGAAAAAAGCTATGAAGAAACGAGAAAATCAATTGTGCTATAATTATAGCAAAATACTTAAAATTAAATAGTGAAAAAGATACAAACTTTCAGAAGAAACTTTCGATATGAATAAAAATCTTGTTTTAGTAGAATCTCCGGCAAAAGCAAAAACTATAAATAAATACTTAGGTAAAGATTTTGTTGTAGAACCCACAATAGGCCATATAAAAAATTTGCCCAAAAGTAAGCTTGGTGTAGAACTTGAGAACAATTTTGTACCTCAATTTGTTACTATAAGAGGCAAAGGTGATATAATAAAAAAAATTAAGTCGCTTGCTGCCAAAAGTAAAAAAATATTTATTGCAACAGATCCTGACCGTGAAGGTGAAGCAATTGCCCAAGATATTGCAGATATTTTAAAAGCAGATGATAAAATCAAACGGGTTTTATTTAATGAAATTACGAAATCGGGCGTTAAAAAAGCAATGGAAAATCCTCGTAATATTGATTCAAACTTGGTCTCATCTCAAAGGGCAAGAAGAGTAATGGATAGAATTATAGGTTATAAGATTTCCCCATTCCTATGGAAAGCAGTAATTGAAATGTCCGGGACTGCTTTATCTGCTGGAAGGGTACAGTCTGTTGCGCTTAAAATTATTTGTGATCGAGAAAACGAAATAGATAAATTTATTACAATTGAGTATTGGTCAATTTGGGCAATTTTTAATACTGTGAAAGGCGAAATATTCAAAGCAAAGCTATTTAGTATAGATGGTAAGGATATTAAAACTCCGCCAAAGCCTGAAATGACAGATAATGATTGGAAAGAATTTTTAATTAATAATATTCCTATTTCTAGCGAATTGAATGCAAATGAGATATTTAATAATATTTTGTTAAAAAATAATTTTATTATTACGAATATTTCGAAAAGGAATACAAAAAGAAACGCACAAGCTCCATTTATAACCAGTACTCTTCAGGCAGAAGCTTCTCGCCGTCTAAAAATGCGTCCGAAGCAGACCATGATGATAGCTCAAAAGCTTTATGAAGGTGTTGAGTTGGGAGATGAGGGTCTCCAGGGATTGATAACATATATGAGAACTGATTCAACAAGAATTAGCGAAGAAAAAATTGTTGAAGTTCGCGATTATATAAAGGATTCATTCGGAGCTGATTATTTGCCTAATTCTCAAAATTTATATGACAAAAAAGGCAAAACAAATGTTCAGGATGCTCATGAAGCAATACGTCCAACTGTATTAAAATATACTCCTGAATATGTTAAGAAATTTCTTGATAGCAAATCGCATAAATTATATGAATTAATATGGAGAAGGTTTGTCGCATCACAGATGAACCCTTCTTTATTAGAGACAACTGTAGTCGAAATATCAGCCGATGAATATATATTTAAAGCCTTCGGTAGTGCTGTAAAGTTTAACGGATTTAATCAAGTCTATGAAGAAATAGCCGAACTAAAAGAAAATGCCGAAGAAAAAGAAGAATATAGAAATGAAACTATTCCTATTGGACTTGAGAAAAATCAGAATTTAGGTTTAAATGAACTTAAGAAAACACAGCATTTTACAAAACCACCAGCGAGATTTACAGAAAGTTCATTAATTAAGGAATTGGAAAGTAAAGGCATAGGTAGACCGAGTACTTATTCAATGATTGTTGGAACAATACAAGATAGAAAATATGTGGATCAAATCGATAGAAAAATTTTTCCAACTAAGCTCGGGAAAGAAGTGAATAGAATCCTTGTCAAAAATTTCCCTAACATAATTAATGAAGATTTTACTGCGAGTATGGAAGAAGAGCTTGATCAAATTGCCCAAGGCGAAAATGTATATGAAAAAGTACTTATAGATTTCTACAATCCTTTTTCTTCGGCTTTAAAGAATGTTGAAGATAAAATTGAAAAAATTCTTTGTGAGTTGTGCGGACATGAAATGGAAATAAAGTTTGGCAGATACGGCAGATTTCTTGCATGCTCTAATTACCCTGAATGTAAAAACATTAAATCATTCAGAGATATTTATGCACAAAATCAAGAGCCAGAATATACAGGTGAAACATGCGAAAAATGTGGAGCAAGAACAGTTTTCAGAAACGGAAAATTCGGTAGATTTATCGGATGTGAACGTTATCCCGAATGTGACTATATAAAAAATATTACTCTAAATGTCAGCTGTCCAAAATGTAAGCTAGGAGAAGTTGTAGAACGAAAATCTAAACGAAACAAAATATTTTATGGATGTTCTAGATATCCAGATTGTGATTTTGTGAGTTGGCATAAACCAATTTTACAACAATGCCCTAATAATGATTCAAGCTATATGGAACAAAGATACACAGCAAAAAAAGGGAATTATCTAAAATGCCCAGTGTGCGGGGAAGAATTGATTCCAGAAGAAGTTGAAGAAATCGAAGAAAAATAATGGAAATAGAGTCCATAATACAAAAATATTTGGAAGACATTTCGCAAGTCAGAAGATACTCACCGCTTACAATTAAATCCTATTCTGAGGATTTAATTGAATTCCTAGATTTTTGTAAAAAATATGAGAAATTTCATATTGAAGATATATCCGATAGAATTATTAGATATTATCTTGTGCATCTAAATGATAAAGATTTGGAGCGAACTTCAATTTCACGAAAGCTATCATCCCTTAGAGGGTTATTCAAATTTTCATTTCAACATAATTATTCTGGAACAAATCCTTTACTGGCAGTGTCTAACCCAAAGATAAAGCGAAAACTTCCTGAAGTTACAACTCAGGAATCTATTCTAAAAGTATATAAAGAAATCGAAATAGATTCTGAAGAGCCGGAATTGTATAAAGCAATTTTTGAAATATTGTATGGTTGCGCTATTCGTGTTTCGGAACTTTGTAATTTAAATTTATCTGATATAGATTTAGATAGAGAAAGTTTGAGAGTATTAGGTAAAGGGAATAAAATGAGAGTTGTCCCAATAGGTGCAAAATCTTCTTTTGTTATAAATGAATATTTGCTTTTTATTAAAGATAGAAAGTTTAGTGATCCGCTTTTCTTAGCACCAAATGGAAAAAGAGTATATCCAAGGTTTATCTACCGAATAGTAAATAAATATTTGCAAAAAGTAACTGATATTAAAAAGACAAGTCCGCATATACTTAGACATAGTTCAGCAACACATATGCTGGACAATGGTGCGGATTTACGTGCTGTAAAAGAAATATTAGGTCATGAAAATCTTTCTACTACACAGATTTATACTCATGTTAGTATCGAAAGGCTAAAATCAACATATAAAAAATCTCATCCAAAATCATAACTCCGGGAGGTTACTATGAATATTACAATAACTGCTAGAAAGTTTAAAGCTCGTGATAATCTTAAAGAATTTATTATTGGCGAAGTAAATTCGCTTGAAAAATATTTTGACAATATTCTAGATGCCGATATTATACTTAGTTACCTAAATAGTCATGATAGTTTAAAGTGTGCTGAAATTGTAGTTCAAGTTCCAGGTCAAACTTTAACGGCTAAGGAAGAATCCAGTGAATTTACTAAATCCGTAAGTGCTGCCGTCGAAAAATTATCACGTCAGTTGGAAAAAATAAAAACTAAAAGAACAATTAGAACTAAAAATGAAGATTGATCAAAAAGCAATATCAAGGAAAGAATTTATTTCAGTTGATTTTTTATTTAATAACACAAAAGAAAAATTCAAGTTGAAGTTATATTCCGATAAATCAGGATTTTCAAAAAAAATAGTTGATCAAAATTTGTACAGACCCGGTTTAGCTTTAGCCGGGTTTGTAGATTTATATTCTTATGCAAGAGTGCAAGTATTCGGAAATACTGAAATGCGATATTTGGATCAGCTTTCTGATGAGGCAAAAGAAAAAACCCTTGATAGAGTTTTTCAATTTGAAATTCCTTGCATTGTACTTACCGATAATAATCAGCCTTTTCCTCTTTTAATTAACTTAGCTAATAAATACAATATCCCAGTTTTTGGTTCTTCTTATGACACGACCAAATTAGTTTATCTAATCGGAGATTTCTTAGATGATCAATTCGCACCAAGAATATCAATTCATGGATCATTTGTAGATGTCTACGGTGTAGGAATGCTATTTATCGGAAAATCTGGAATCGGTAAAAGTGAAGTAGCATTAGATTTAATTGAAAGAGGGCATCGTCTTGTTGCAGATGATATAATTATTTTGACCAAAAAAGGTGAAGGAATTTTAATGGGTTCGGGGACAAATCTTGTCAAACATTTTATGGAAATACGAGGATTAGGACTTATTGATGTAGAAAGGATGTTCGGAATTCGCGCAATAAGATATCAAAAGCGTCTTGAGATAATTGTTGAATTGGAAGTTTGGGATGATAATGCTGAATACACAAGAACTGGTTTAGATGAGAATTTTGTTGAAATATCTAATATAGAAATTCCTTATGTAAAGCTGCCTATTTTACCAGGGAAAAATATTACTGTTATTTCCGAAGTAATAAGCTTAAACTATTTATTAAAACATTATGGATATGATGCGGCTAATTATTTTCAAAGCAAACTGAATGACAGATTAAAAAATCATTCAGAGAATAGTCTTAGAGGCGTTGACTATTTTGAACATGATTTTGAATAATTAAATTTAATTATTCTCTTGACAAACAACTCTTATTTTTTTAGATTCCGCTCCAAGATATGAAAAATTTTTATTACTTCTCAAAATCAAAACTACAATTTATTGAGATCAAGAATTATAAGGTTAAATTAGCCATTTATTTTACTTTGTCTGTTGTAGTTTTCAGCACTATAATATTCGGTGGATATTTTATCGTAACTTCCATTGCAAATTCTCAAAAGAATTTCAGATCAATGCGAAGTGAAAATGAAATATTAAAAGATAATTTAGATAAAATGGCTAGTCGTTACGAGCTATTAAACAATGAATTAGACAGTTTAGATAAAGCAAATAGTAGCTTACGAACTGTAGCTAATTTACAACCCTTAAGCAATGATGAATTAAATTTAGGCATAGGTGGTGGATCTTTTAATAATGTGTTAGATTTTTTCAAAAGCCCAAGTGAAGAAAAATTAATTTCCTTATCTAATTATGTTGACTTAGTAGCAAGAAAAGTTGATTTTGAAAAAGCTCAATATATTGAAATTTCTAATCAGCTAAAATCAAATCAGGCGTTGTATGCTTGTATGCCTGCAATAAAACCATGCGAAGGCGATATTTCAGACGGATTTGGAATGCGCTTTCATCCGATTCTTCATATTGAAGCTATGCATGAAGGTATTGATTTTGTGACGAACGTCGGATCACCTATTCATGCTACAGGTAACGGCACAATTGAATTTGTGGGTGAAAGAGGCGGTTATGGATTAGCTGTTATGATTGATCATGGGTTTGGCTATGAAACTGTTTACGCTCACTTGTCTCAATCAGAAGTTCATGTCGGTCAAAAAGTATTTAGAGGAGAGGAAATAGCTAAATCAGGTGATTCAGGTTTATCTACTGGTCCTCATTTGCATTACGAAGTTCATCATAATGGCATCATATTGAATCCCGCAGATTTCTTTTTCGGGAATTTAGGTTTTTTTGAATTAGCTAAAAATAATGAATAGGGAAGAGATAATATGATTTGGACTGTTGAACTAGCTGCTTATCTAGATGATGCGCCATGGCCCGCAACTAAAGAAGAATTAATCGATTATGCCGAAAGAATTGGGGCACCGTACGAAGTAGTTGAAAACTTAATAGAATTGGAAGAATCTGATGAGCCATATGAATCTATTGAAGATATTTGGCCTGATTATCCTTCTGACGATGATTTTTTCTATAATGAAGACGATTATTAGGAATAAACAATTACATTTGGAATTTTATTTTTAAATATTTGAGTAAATCAATAATAATAATTTAAGGAGCTTAATAAGCTCCTTTTTCTTTTTGAATGTTATGGTGAATATTAATTGGGAAGATCTTTTCGGTCAGGAAAACGTCAAGATTTTATTAACAAAAATAATTGAATCCGGTAAAATTCCACATGCATTTTTATTTCATGGGATTGAAGGATGTGGAAAAGATTTTGCTGCATTAAAATTTGCCGAAAACCTTAGCCTAAAATATTCGGGAAATTATTATTTTAACATTAATAAAATAAGACAGATATCAGAGCCTTATATAAAATATATAATGCCATTACCTAGGGGTAAAAATGAATTGGAATCTAACAATGCTCTTGAGAAATTGACCGAAGATGATATTCAGACAATACAGGAAGAACTTAAGAAGAAATCGAATAACCCTTATTATAAAATAACAATTCCAAAAGCCAATGTAATAAAAGTAAACAGTATAAGCAATCATAAGA
>JAJXTM010000105.1 GCA_021783875.1 Bacteroidota bacterium | reverse complement strand
GTAGGAAAGAATTAGTCGACCTCCGTGCCTATCTTAACTCTATTGGATTAAAGCTCTTCCTGGATTTTATTCCGAATCATTTCGGTGCGGATACTAAATATCTTAAAGATAATCCCGAATATTTTATCCAAGGCGATCATAATCGTTTTTCTGCCGACTCTTCGACATTTTTTATTTCACCTTATGATGATTCAAAAATCTTCGCCCACGGAAAAGACCCATTCTTCCCGGCTTGGGATGATACTGTCCAGATAAATTATTTCGAACCGGATACCAGAAATTTTATGATTAATAATCTTCTCAAAATTGCTGATCTATGCGACGGCGTCCGTTGTGATATGGCTATGCTTGTTCTTAATAATGTTTTCGAAAATAATTGGGGCAATACTGTACTTTATCAAAATAATTTTTCAAACCTGCCCGAATTTTGGAGCGAGGCTATTAAAAAAGTAAAAAATAAATTTCCTGATTTTATTTTCTTAGCTGAATCTTACTGGGACCTTGAATGGCAGCTTCAGCAGCTTGGGTTTGATTATACCTACGATAAAAGATTAACTGACCGGCTTGCTTCCAATAATATCGATTCAATAAAATCTCATCTGATGGCTGATAAAAGCTTTAGCCAAAAATCTATGCGCTTCCTTGAAAACCACGATGAACCCCGCGCAGTAGTAAAATTCGGGATAGAAAAATCCCTAGCCGCAGCTGTTTTAATCAGTACTATCGAAGGAATGAAATTTTATTTCGACGGACAATTCGAAGGCAGCAGCATTAAATTACCGGTCCAGCTCAAAAGAAAACCAATTGAACCGGTTAACGAAAAAGTAAAAAATTATTATGATAAAATTCTTTCCGTTACAAAAGAAAAAATATTTATAGAAGGCGATTGGCAAATGCTAAATCCCATTTCTACCGGCGCTAATGATCAATCATTTAATAATATTTTTGCCTGGCAATGGAAACTAAATGAACAAATTTGTGTCGTTGCCATAAATTTCTCTAATTCAGTTTCTTACTGTAGATTAAAATTTGAAATATTAACCAAAAAAAATGAAATAAACTTAGTTGATATGATCAGCGATACAGCGTATGTCCGCTCAATTTCGGAAATTAATACCCAAGGATTATTTATTAAACTTCAAAGCTTTCAAAGCCAAATTTTTAGTCTATAAATTATCTTATTTTAATAAATATTTTACTTTTGAAATCAATATTGTTTTTTTATTTTTATACTGTTCAAATTTTTAGTTATAGAATAGAAACAATTTTCTTATATAAAAATTTTATGGAGTTGCTTCAATGGATTTAGGATCTTTAGTCTTTTCATCTTTATCTATTGTAGGGGGCTCACTTGTTTTATTTATCGGGGGTTCATATATCGTTTATAAAATCAAAAAAAAATAATCTCATAATCTCCTGAAATTACTGTAGTTACCAATAACCAAATTTTCAATCTCTTTTACTCCGACTAGAAGATATTTCTGAGAATCTATCTTCAAATAACCGCCTATAATCCTCTTGTCCCAAAGTGACAATATATCTCACACTTTTGACCAAGGATACCTAAAACTGACATTTTTTCATCGTCTAATTTTCTTAACTTTGTATTATTGTTTAGTATACTTAATTACTTGAATCCAAATTATTTTATAATCATCATATAGAAAGAGAATATCGGTTTTATGGCACAAAAGAAAACAAAGCCGAAGGAAAGGCAAATTGGCAAAAAAGTTCAGGAGAAAAAACCTATAATTAATCCAAGATATAAAAACACCTTTTGGACAATTGTAGTTTTAATAATCCTTCTGATATTTTTTATAATTAACAATACCAGCTATGTACCTAAAAGCGGCGATTATCCTCCGGGATATAATCCCCAAACTGCCGAACAACCGACTCATAATATTGATAAAAGATTGCAAATGGATACAAATACTAAAAGTTCTAAATAGGAAAAGGATGTTATTATGAAAAAATTGTTTTTAATAAGTTTATTTTTATTTTCATTCTCAATTTTTGGCTGCAGCAGAAATGCCGGATCCGATAATCAAAATAATAGCGACACTCCAAATTTTACTAATCAGCAGTATGTCCCCGAAACTCCCGCTGCAAATTCATCTAAAGCTCCCGATTTTAATTTAGTAGATACTCAGGGTAAAAATATTTCTCTTTCGAAATTAGCAGGAAAAGTTGTAATTATAGATTTTTGGGCTACTTGGTGCCCTCCGTGTAGACGCGGTATACCTGATTTAATCGACATTCAAAAACAATTTAAAAACAAAGTTGTAGTCGTTGGGATCTCCGTTGACACAGATACTAAATCAAACGTTGTACCCTTTATAAAATCAATGGGTATCAATTATCCCATTGTTTACGCTACTCAAAGCGTAGTCCAGGATTACGGAAATATCGAATCAATCCCTACTACATTTATCATAGATAAAAAAGGTAATATAGCTAATCAGCACGTCGGTCTTACCGATAAAAGCGTCCTAATTGATGAAATCCAAGGACTAATTAAGAAATCTTAATTATTATTTCCTAAATCAATGATTTTGAGATTCCCACGATTGTGGGAATCTTTTTTTAAGATAATATCTATTTTCAAAATTATTTATTTAATCATTTTATCTTATCTTTAAAAATAATATTTTTTAGCTGCAAATAAATTACTTTATTAAAATTAGTATTCGGCTCTAAGATTTTGATATATTATGCATAAAGTATCGTTTTTATATCAGGCGAACTCTGAGTTTCAACTGATTATTGTTAGCTCGGCTCTGCTTATTTCCGCTAGTTTCTTATACGTCTACATTCATAAATCATATCTTGATAAATATTCCCAATCATTCGGTCCCGGATCAATTTTCAAAATCCTTATAGCAGATCTTTTCCCCGGTCCTGTTTTCCATTTTAATTATAAAGGTAATATGCTTTTTGCTAATAAGTCTGCTATGAATCTTTTGACTGAACTTAATTTGTTCAGTCCCGATTTTCATGCGATTTTCTTAAACCTTAAAGAAATTAAATTAAACGAAATTATTTCTAAGAATGAAAGCAAAAAATTTATTTTCCCTTTCTCAAATGATATATTCGAAATCAATATAATCGGTTTTTCTGATATGGGTTTTGCTCAGGTAAATTTCATTAAAATAACTAAGCAAATTAATCTCGAATCGGAACTTACAAACACTAAGATCATCATTCATGAACTTTCGCTTAAAATACAATCTATTCAGGAATCTGAGCGGAAAAATATTTCTCGTGAATTACATGATAGTCTTGGACAGTCATTAGCTTCATTGAAATTTCACTTGGATAATATTCAAGCTAAGTTTATTAATGACCCCGAAACTCTTCAATCCATCGCAGACTCAAAATTATTAATTCAATCCTCAATCGGAGAATTAAGAAATATCTCTTATAATCTAAATCCTCGCAGCTTAGAGGATTTCGGGCTTGTTCCATCATTAAAAATATTATCTAATGAATTTTCAAAACAAGCAAAAATCAAAGGAAACTTCCACTCATCCGGTGTCGATAAAGACTTTAACCATAATCTGGAAATTGCCTTATATAGAATTGTTCAGGAATCATTAAACAATATTCTTAAGCATTCCAAAGCCAGTGAGTTCGGAATTATGTTGATTCAGCAAGAGGATTTTCTTAGATTGATCATCGAAGATAATGGGAGTGGTTTTGATATTAATAAAATAAAATTAAACAAAAAAAAATCCTCTATGGGTTTGATTAATATTAAAGAAAGAATTATCCCATTTGACGGAAAGCTTACAATAAATTCCCGCAAAGGAGCCGGAACTTCAATTAGTGTTGATATTCCTTTAACTAAATTATGCCTAAAGTAAAAGTTCTAATCGCAGATGATCATTTATTGATTCGGCAGGGAATTAAAAGTCTTTTACAAAATGTCTCTACTATTAAAGTTATTGGCGAAACTGCTTACGGCAATGATGTCATTCAACTCTATGCAAAATTAAAACCTGATGTTATCCTAATGGATATTTCTATGCCTGATATATCAGGAATCGAAGCTTCCAGAATAATAAAAGAAAAGTACCCTAAAGCTAAAATACTTATCCTAACTATCTATAAAAACGATGATTATGTCCTAAGTGCAGTGAAAAACGGCGCTTCAGGCGTCATAAATAAAGACGTTAATAAAAATGTTTTAATAGAAGCTATCCTTGCTGTCGCAAATGGCAAAAAGTATTTCGCTCAAGAACTTACGCAGCTATTAATTGAAAATTTGATTTCAAAAAATACTGATTATAATCAAGATGCCCTTAAAGAAAAAGTCTTCCTTACTAAAAGAGAAAATGAAATCCTCTGCTTTATTGCCGAGGGACTTTCTACCAGCGAAATCGCCCTTAAATTGAACCTCAGCATCAGAACAGTCGAAACTCATCGCACCAACCTCATGCAGAAATTAAAAATCAAAACGTCTAGTGGTCTTGCTAGGTATGCTTTTGAAAATGGACTGCTTAAACAAAAAAGTTTTAATAAATAAAATAATTGCTATTAGCAACCAATCTACGTAAAACTACGTAGTTTGTCTACGTAATTTTACGTAGTTAAAAATCAGTAAAATTACTGATTTTTATAAATTATATATTATTTATGTTTGTTCTGATATTAATTTCGATAGGGCAGGGAAATCCAGAATCATTGACAATTATTGGTGTCAATGATTCTTTTTTTTTAATCATAGGATTAAAATATGAAAATTCCAAAAATATTATTTGTCGAATATGATTCGCTTTCAAAAAGATTTTTTTCGGATCTTTTTGAAGAACATTTTCAAACTGAATTTTGTGACGATAATAAATGTTTTTATGAAAATATTGAACTGTTAGTATTTGATTTGGTTGTTATAGATATTCCGGTTAGAGGAGAAGATGAGGGACTTAAAATGATTGCTACAATTCGATCTTCAAATAAGCTCAAAAATATTCCGGTTCTTTGTCTTATAGCTCATCCATTTGAAAGCTCTATTTATAAATCATATGAAGCGAGTGCGGATATCCTTTTACACAAACCTGTATTGAACGAGATTCTCATTAATGCTATAAAAAAATTATTAGATAATTAACTTGCTGGTTTAATTTATCAATGTCTTAAAAACTTTGGTTCTTCTAAGGTTAACATTAATGAAATTCTATGTGTGTCTCCTAAATCATTTTGAGATGAACTATATCTCGCAAATGAATAATCAATATTTAATTTTGGCAGTTTTACTCCTGCGCCAATCGTAAACTGCTGTATATCATTATATCCAGCTCTTACCGAAACAATATTCTTATAATTATATTCTATACCTGCATGGCCGTCAAAGCTGACGGGTCCTATATTAAACTCGGAAGCAAATTGCCTGTTCTCAAATCTAATGTCAACGTCAATTGCCGGAGTGAATATGCCTCCTAAAAAGGCAATTTGATATGCTCCACCGACTTTTGCCGTAGGTGATATAAGTTCATTCCTTCCTGTACTCCAAGCTACTAATGTCGTAGTAATATCCTGTAGGTTAACACCGACTGAAAGCTTCTGAAATGGAGTATACCATGCCCCGACATCAAAACCAATTCCTGTAGCATAATACTCTGCAATTTTCCGGTAGATTATCTTAACGTTTGCACCATAGTAAAAATTCTCAATATATTTTTTAGAAAATGAAAGAAAAAATGCCCAATCTTGATCACTAAATTGTTGAATTTGATTGTAATCTAATCTTGCATTTGGATTATTAATATTCGTAATCGGTGAGCCCGTTGTCTGATCAATTAATGCGTTTCGTGTGTCTGGAATTCCGTCAACCCCTAACCTTATAATACTTAATCCAAAAGTCATATCTGTACTATATGGCACCGCAACTGCTGCATAGTCATAATTCTCAAGGTTGCCAAACCTTTCATCGTGCATAAGTGTAACTTCAGGATAATCTATCCTTCCCAATGCTGCAGGATTATAATAACCGGCAGTTACATCGTTCGCTACTGCTGCATAGGCTCCTCCCATGCCTAAAGCTCTTCCTCCGACTCCCATTGATAAGAACTCTCCTGCATATTTTCCCCACACTACTTGCGCATTACTTTCTAACTGCAGGATAAATGCAAGTATTAAGGCTAAGATTATTTTCTTAATCATCTATGTTTTTTCTTTATAGTAACTGCAATTTATTTTTTGCCCTTGAAAAAATTGGGAATTAACTTTCTAAAATCAAGTCTAATTTTATTGAAAAAACTTTATTGATTTTTTACCCCAATCTTACTTTGCTTTTGCTTGATTAGCTACTTCTTTTGCCTTTCTTGCAATTTCATCGGCATTACCAAGATAGTAGTGATTTAATGCATCTAAATTATTATCTAATTCATAAACCAATGGTGTTCCCGTTGGTATATTTAATTCAACTATTTCATTATCAGGAATTTTATCGAGGTGTTTCACTAATGCTCTTAGACTATTCCCATGAGCGACTATTATAATTTTTTTACCGTTTTTGATTGAAGGTGCAATTTTTTTATCCCAAAATGGAACAACTCTATTAACAGTGTCTTTAAGACATTCGGTGCATGGTAGTTCAGTTTCAGATAAATTCTTATACCTTGGATCGTTTCCCGGATACCTTTCATCAGATTTTTCTAATGAAGGCGGCTGAATATCGTAGCTTCTTCTCCATATCTTAACTTGCTCTTCACCGAACTTTGCAGCTGTCTCTGCCTTGTTTAGTCCTTGAAGTGCCCCATAATGCCGTTCATTTAGCTGCCATGCTCTTTCAACCGGGATCCACATTAAATCTAATCCATCTAATGTCAACCATAAAGTTCTAATGGCTCTTTTCAAAACAGAAGTAAATGCAAGGTCAAATGTAAATCCTTCATTTTTTAATAATTCTCCTGCATTTTTAGCTTCACTGATACCCTGTTCGGATAAATCAACATCTGTCCATCCGGTAAATCGATTCTCTTTATTCCAGGTGCTTTCTCCATGTCTTAATAAAACTAATTTATTCTTCAATTATATACTCCATGACTTGTTTATGTACAATAAATAATATGACTTACAAAAATAGACAATGCTTCAAACCAAATCAAAAATTAATTTAACCATTATTTAAGATTTATATAATTTAAAAAATCTTTCTTGCTAACAGAGTGATAGATTGGTAATTTCTTTTTTATTGAGGTTTTTCTAGAGTTATTTTATATTGTTATAAAGATTTGAAATCTTTCTGAAATTAAAAGAGGAATTTATGCTGAAGTTTTTATTTACAGTCTCCTTTCTAGTAGCATTTTCATTATCATATCCGGCACAGTCAAAAATGGAAAATGATATTGATAAAGCCTATCAATTTGCAAAAAAAGGGATCTATTGGGCGCTGTCGAATATACCTGACTCAAAATTAAAAATATCGAACGATCTTGTGGCAGATAATAAGCTTTTTGCAAAAGTAAAGCTTAACAAACTTGTTGATGGTTTGAAAATAGAATCAACTGGCTTCTTTAATTCTAACGAAGTCTGTATAAAAATTTATAAGTCTAATGATAGCTTGATTGAGGAAGGGTATTTAGAAAAAAATAAAAGTGCGGTCATTCCTCTTCATAAGAAGTAATTACCGCACTTATTTTAATTTATTCTGGAATTTAATTCTGTTGAATCAGCAAAATTCGATACTATTAATGTTACTTTTTCTTCACTTCCGATTAAATCTTGTAGGGTAAGTTTGCTAAGTACACTGTCTAATAAGGATTGAATTGTTCTCCACAATGACCGAATTGAACAATCAATTGTGTGAGTGCAAATCATTTCCGTACCTGAATGAATATCGCAGAAACTCGATTCAAATAGTTTTCCCCCAAGTACTGAAAGAACATCTCCAACTATTATTTCATTTGCATTCCGAGACAATTTATACCCGCCATTCTGTCCTCTAGTGCTTTCTATAAACCCGCCAATCCGTAACGCCCTCAATAATTTACCGACATTTGCTGTTGATAAACCTTCCATTTGGCTGATTTCTGGTATAGTCAATCCATTTGGAGAAGTTGATTTGCTTATCCTTAGCAAACATCTCAATCCAAATTCTTCTTGTGTACTGAATTTCATTATCTGGCTCTTGTTTTATTCTTTAAATAATGGAATTTTTGATCCGCATTGTTTTGCATACATTATTTTAGAAAAATTATCAGGGCTAATTGATGGTCCTTGAGCTGTGCAATACTTATCAAAAGCTTCTATCAAAATATCTGCAATATATTCAGCACTGTTGCCTTCAATTGCTAATCGCGGCATAAAATATATTAACGATCCGTTCTTAAATATTGCTATACTCGGAGAAGACGGTGGATAATTTTCGATTAATTGTCTTACTCTGTCAACAGCAGCTCTTTCTTGACCGGCAAAAGCTGTGTATAATTTATCAGGGATTTTACTATGTTGTAATGCTAATGAAACACCGGGGCGTGCACTACCGGCAGCGCAGCCGCAAACAGAATTGATCATTACTAGAACGACTTTATCGTCTTTCA
>JAJXTM010000104.1 GCA_021783875.1 Bacteroidota bacterium | reverse complement strand
TTTATTCCAAGTAGGAGCCATAACAAAAAAAGTTAAGAACAATGAGATACCAGCAATAAGCTGACTAGGAGGCATTTGTGGAGTGCCTAAAGCCGTTTTAAGAAAATTAAATACAATGATTATTCTCAGGTATGATGTTGTCATAATCATTATTGAAGGAGCCAGCGATAATACAGTCAGAAGCAATAATATTTGTAAAGTTACGGAAACATCTCCTGGTTTACTTGATGTACCAACGTTAAATCCTATTTTGGGGAAAGGTATTGTAGAAGTCTGTTGTGCATGAATCAAAACAGGGCTAACTAATAAAATTAGAAATAAAAAAATAAGTATTCTATTTTTCATTTTAAACCGAGATTCTTTTTTAAAGAGTCTAAAAAATTTGATCTTTCATTATTTGTAATGCTCTGATTCGGGGAATCTTGAGGCTGATTTAATTCTTTAAGCAGCGTTATAGACTGTTCGCTTACTCCAAGTACCAATAACTTATCCTCGACCTTAACTACTGAGATAAATTTTTTTGGCATTATCATTTGAGAGCTTATTACATTAATATGAACTGACCCAGTTTTGTTGCCATTAATTTTTATACCATATTTTTTAACGAAAATTAAAACCCCATACATTAGAGCAACAATAAAAAATAAAGGAATAACGGTTTTTATAATATCAAAAAGGCTCATTAGTATAGTCCTTTGAGCCTGTCAGAAGCTTCATTTAAGTTAGTGATCCTTATTCCAAAATGTTTATCAATCACTACAACTTCACCTTCAGCAATTTTCTTATTATTAACAAATATATCAACAGGTTCGCTTGCGAGCTTATCTAGTTCTATAACATAACCTCTTTCTAATTCCAGGATTTCTTTAATCTGCATTTGCGTTCTGCCTAACTCTATGTATACATTAAGCTGGAGATCCTTTAGAAAATTCAATTTATCATTCGCAACACCTTTAACTCGTGATTCCTCAAATTCCTCGAAATCTGCAATGCCAGCCATAATTTTTCCATTACCATTGTTATTATCGGGAGACATAGAATCATTATTATCCAGCTCATTATTAATTGAGCTATCATTGTCTTTAGTATTATCCATAAAAGTGCCTATTCTAATTTATTTTCATTTTCATATTTTGAAGTAATCTTAACAGCTTTTTTACCGTTGAGAGTTCCGTTACGTCCGAGGAATAATGGTTTAGTACCAACTTTAATTATTTGTTCATCACCAATTTGAGTTTCTAGCTTTATGATATCTCCTTTTTCCAAATCAAACAACTGTTTCATTGATATTTTGGCATTACCAAATTCTACAGTAATCGGCAGCAAAGTTTTGTAAAGATGGCCGGTAAGAATTTCACTAGATGTAGTGCCTAAATATTTCGTATGTCTTACTGAAGACAAATTCTGCGAGGTCAATTTTGATAAAATTTTATCAAAAGCAAAAGTGGCAAAACAAAGATTCATCATATAATTTTTTTCACCGATAATAACTTCAAAAGTTATTAGTAAAACGGATTCGCTTTGTGAAGTTATTTGAGCAAAATCTATATCAGATTCAAATCTTTCAATCCTAAAATCATAATTATCAACTGTTTGCCATGCTTTTCGTAAGTCAATCATTATTCTTTCAGCTATTTGTAAAAGTACCTTCTGTTCAATTGGAGTAATAACTGAAGATTGCTTTGTACCTGAACCATTGCCTCCTAAAAGACGATCAACAAGTACAAATGCGAAGTCTGAATTAAGTTCCAAAATTCCTTTTATATCTGTATTCCTAATTTCAAAAGTATAAAGACATGCTGGATTTGAAACTGAGAGAATATATTCGGAATAATAAATTTGATCAATTGAGGTTACATCAATATTAACAATACACTGTAATTTTGATACGAGGAAAGATGCAAAGCCCTCTGCAAAGTTTTCATTAATATTTCTTATAGTCCTAAGCTGATTTTTAGAAATTCTATTTGGTAAGCGAAAATCAAAGAGCATCGCTTCTTTATCATTATTTTGTGGAGCATTCTGCTCTTCACCGCTCTTTACTTTATTTAAAAGTAAATCAATTTCTTGTTGAGATAGTACTTCAGCCATAATTATTGTAGAATATATTTACTAAAATAAATATTATTGATAGTGTCCTCAGGAATCATCTTTTTTAATTTACTCGATATTTCCATTTTTAAAGTATCGCGATATGCAGAATTATCAAGTTGGTCTATGTTTTTGCTAGATAAAGTTGATATAACGACATCCTTTATCATAGCATCGCGTGTTTTCAAATCATTTTCCATTTCGACTTTCGGGACATCAAATCCAATCGAAACCAACAATAATCTTTTTCCGTCGGTATCTGCTGGATTAATAATTATATCATCAAGTGTATAAATAAATTTACCCAAATCAATTATAGCAGGCTTTACATTATTAACTTGAGCAGTCTTCAAATTATTATTTGGTAAAGTATTACTTTCAATTTTTTTTACTAGAATATTAGCGGTAATAAAATAAATGACAATAAGCTGAATAATAAAAACCGGTATTCCAATTATTAAGACTTTTGTATTGACTGATGACTTTTCTACAGTTGCCTTAACTTCTTGAGGTTTTATATTATCTAATGATTCATCTGGTAGTGCCATAATTATCTTTATTTTTTTTATTATTAGTTCAATTGATATGCCAGATAGTGAGGTTACTAAAATTTTCAATTTCAAACTTGAATTCAGGCAAAAAATGGTCATTATTATGCACTTGGTTGAATTTTAAAATATTGATTGGTTTTTTATTAATTAGCGAGTGCTGAATTTTTTCGATTATCAAATTTTTATTATTTAAGGACTATCCTCATCGAATAGTACAGAATTTTTGAAACAATCAATTTTTGCCTAATGTGAAAGAATTTAAGCAAAAATATTCTTTACATTATAAACTTTTTATTTTAATTTAAATAATTATAAATTCTTAAGATGTTATTATTGATCTCAATGCTTTGCAATCAAAACAAATTTTCAACCATTGCATTGTAAAAAATAATAATTTGAGTTAATGATTAATTTTGTTAAGATTAGTCTAACTAAAAATAGAAAAAGGGAAAAGCATAAATTGATGCATAATTTTATTTCAATTTGCATCAAATTTGAGTAGGATTAATTTCAATTTTAAAAAATGATCTATTCTCTGCGAAAGAGATGTTTTCTGCACATTAAAGGTGAAAATTATTTATGGAAATCTCCGATTCGACTTCGATTAATGTATTGAATAATGCGACAAAAAAAATTCTGATCGTTGACAATGATGATGTTACGAGAGAATTTATAGAAGTTATATTGAAAAAAACATTCTTCTTAGATAAGTGCGAAAATGGTCTCGAAGCAATTAAGCTTGCCAAAGATAATTTTTATTCAATAATTTTAATGGATATAGGTTTAGGATCCGGAATGAACGGAATTGATGCAGCAAAGGAAATAAAAAAGATTCCTAGATATCAAAATATACCAATTATAGCATTAACAGCTTATGCTATGAAAGGAGATAAAGAGAACTTCCTGGCAGAAGGATTGACTCATTATATTTCCAAACCTTTCTTAGCAAAGGAATTATTAAATCTAATAAATGAGATTATCTAAATAGTTTGATTACTTATCTAATAATTGCATACGGTTCTTAATAATTAAAATTTCTTTTAAGTAGTTTTGAATTTTGGGATATTTTAAGCATGCCAATTTGTATTTCCCTAATCTTAAATTATTAGTAATTTGAAACATAAAAATATATTAGTAATAACTAATTTTTAAATTAAGGAGTTGTAAATGAAATTTTCCCCCATGTTGTTTTTAGTTGTTTTGATGATATTGTTACCGTCCTGTAAAAACCTTAATAATAATAATCCGGTTTCCACTACTACAATTCCATCTTTGAATGGTAAATGGTCTTTAATTACAGCCGGCTTTAATAACGACTCAATAAATGTTTTTCTTAATTTAAATGGAACAAATGGGAATTTGGCAGGCAGTGGTTCAGGTTACTATGTTCAAAACAACTCTTCGTCAAAATTAATCTATTCATTTAGCGGCTCAATTACTGGCACTTATACTTCTACTTCGATCAATGCAATTGTTTCTTCTTTTAGCTTCATAGGTGACACATCCGGTACGTCTTATATCGGGAATGCTACTATATTAATTCAGGATACTAATAAGGTGACATTTATAAACGATACATTAAAACTAAATTAGCATTTATATTTACAATATAGGAATTACTAAACTCAAGACTTAATAATATCATCTGACAAGTTTCATTATTACCAATAATGAGCTAACAGATATAATGACCCATAATATGACACCTTGTATAAGCGGTTTTATTCCAACTGATTTTAGAACTTGTTTAGAGAGACCTGCTCCAATTAAGAATAATGTAACAGTTAAACCGATGGTTGATGCTTTTACAAGTATTGGTGAAATTGCAGCAACTGAAGAGATGTAAGTTCCAGCCACAGAAGCAATTATAAAAAGGAATATAAAATAGGGGATAGAAATTTTCTTTGATTTTTCTTTGAATAATAATGAAGTTAAAAATGCTACTGGTACTATCCACAATGCTCTTGTCAGTTTTACAGTAGTTGCTGTTTGCAATGCCACTTTTCCATATTTAGCAGCTGCACCTACTACAGAACTAGTATCATGAATAGCTATACCAGCCCAGAACCCAAATTGAGTTTGTGAAAGATTCAAAAAATGCCCGATAACTGGAAAGATAAATAGTGCTATGGAATTTAGGATAAAAACTGTGCCTAATGCCACTGACATTTCCTGAGAACTGGCGTTGAGTATAGGACCAACCGCTGCAATGGCACTTCCGCCGCAAATCGCCGTACCTGAAGCAATAAGGTGGGATGTTTTTTTATGTATACTCATCCACTTCCCAAGAATAAAACCCAGCAATAAAGTTCCAAAAATTGAAATTATAGTAAAAATAATTCCTTCTTTCCCAACTTTCATTACCGTGGCCAAATTCATACCAAACCCTAACCCAACGACTGATGCTTGAAGTAATATTTTAGTAGCCTTGTTATTTAGGTGAAGATATGGATGCCCAATAGTAAGTGCCAAGACAAGTCCTACCGCTAATGCAATTGGAGGTGATGCTATAGGAGTCAAACAAAAAATAAGTGCGCTAATAAAGATAATTTCACGTGCGCTTATATTCTTTAAGGAAAATTTTGTAATTACCGTTTCTTTATTACTTTTATCTGAATTCGTATTCATCACTAATCCTTTTATTTATATAAAGGATAAAACTAACGGGTATAAGACGGCAATCAAAATTCTTATTGGTTATTGCTAATTACTTTTGGTTATTTGCATCCTAGCGATTCTAATAAATTGTTTTGTTAATTCAGAATATCCTGAGCCCTGCAGTTTGATAAATTCAAAAGTTCTTGTTATTTGAAGACCTTTGATTTTTACTATTCGAAGAACTCCCTTATTAATTTCCTTTTCAATTGCTTTTGTTGAAAGAAATCCGATGCAATTATCAGATTCAAGGTATTGCTTAATTGCTTCAGTGCTGCCAAGGTACATAATAATATTTAATGAAGAAAGTTTAATATTCTTATTTTTAATTGCATGTTCAAAAACTTCTAGAGTTCCCGACCCTCTCTCTCTAAGAATAATTGCAGTCTTAACTAACTCATTTAGGTCAATTTCATCTTTAATAGCTCGATTATTTACACCTGTAACAGCCACTAATTCATCAGTAGTAAATTTACTATAATGGATATCATGATCTTTTACTTTCCCTTCTACGATTCCCAGATCAATTTCACCTTTGATCAATGCATTTGCAATTCTTTCACTATTTCCGGAAATAAGGGAAATTTTAACATCAGGGAACTTTTTATGGTATTTTGAAAGAGCTGAAGCAATAACATATTGAGCAATTGTAGTACTTGCACCAATTCTAATTAAACCACTCTTATCTTCTCTGAAAAAATTCAGGCGATTTTCCAAATCAAGCTGTAAAACAAAGGATTTATTTGCATATTCTGCTAATATAATTCCCGCAGAAGTTAGATTAATTTTGTTTCCAAATCGTTCAAACAATCTAATTCCAAGTTCCTTTTCAAGAGACTGTATGTTTTTTGTAATAGCAGGTTGAGAAATGAATAATTCATTTGAAGCTTTGGTAAAACTTAGATGCTTTGCCACAGAACGAAAAACTTTTAATCTGAAACTTTCCATTAAATATTTCTAAACAAAGTTAGTTTAGTGTTAAAAATCTTTTGTTATAATTTTGGTGCCCGGAACAGGACTCGAACCTGCATGAGATTGCTCTCATTAGACCCTGAACCTAACGTGTCTACCAATTCCACCATCCGGGCAAAAACACAACTAAACTAAAAGTAAAGTTATCATTTTTTAGAAATAATTACCTATAGTTAAGCTTTAAATTTGTCAAATATTTTTTTATTACCAACCAGAGTCTCCTTTTTTTTCTTCCTTTTTAGCATTTGAAGCTCCAGGACCATGTATATTGCATTTGGGCGGTAGATTCTTTGAATTAATAATATCCGTAATAGTAGAAGGACAATATTTTGTAGCAAGTCGTGTATCCCCATTATCCATTGTTGTTTTACAGAAAGAAACTGTATCAATACCAGGAGCCATTTGGAAATATTTCACCGGAAGGTTCAGGCTTTTATATGCATTTTCCATAAACATTGCCCAAATGGGAAGTGCAGCTCTGGCACCTTGTCCATATGAGCTCGTAAATTTTATCCTATGGTCATCAAATCCAACCCAAGTGCCGGCAACTAAATCTGGAGTATATCCGACAAACCATGCATCGGAAAAATTCTGTGTCGTTCCTGTTTTCCCTGCTGCTGGATATTGAAAATATTTTCTTACACCAGAACCAGTTCCGTAATTTATAACATCTTCCATCATGCTCACCATAATTGATGAGGTTTGAGGTGAAATTGCTTCCTGATAATCAGGGACAAATTTGTCTATAAGGATTCCATTTCTATCTTCAATCTTTAAGACTGAAATAGGATCAACATGAACGCCATTATTGGCAAATGTACCATAAGCTGAGGTAATTTCCAGGGGAGAAACACCGGAAGTGCCTAAGGCAATTGAGGGGACAGCATCTAGAGGAGATTCAATACCCATTTTGTGGGCATATTTAACAACTTGAGCTGGAGGAGCCATATTGCTAATTGTCAACCTGCCCGCTATTACATTGATTGAATGAGCTAAAGCTTCTCGCAAGGTCATATAACCGCCATATTCATTTGTCTCAAAATTATCCGGAGACCAGCCATTGTAATTAAATTTTTGATTTAATAATGTATAAGCAGGATAATATCCATTATCAATAGCAACCGTATAAACAAAGGGTTTAAAAGCAGAACCTGGTTGTCTTCTAATTCCTGAAGCATGATTTAATCCTCTGCCAAAATCCTGATTTTCTCCGCCAACCATAGCCTTAATTTGACCGTTTTTTGGGTCAATTACTACGAAGCCGACTTGAATTGTTGTTTCAGCATTTTTTACTGAATCAACAAACGCAGTATTAAACTTTAGCATATTATAGATCTTGGATTTTTCTTCATCAGTAATTGCAGCATGATAACTTGTATTGTCTTTAATTGCTTTATCTAAAATGCTATCAAGTAAGTCTTTATGTTTATTCCAATTCCATGCTTTATTAAAGAGCGATTGAAATTGTTTTAGGTGATCAGCAGCAGCCTTATTTGCTATTTTTTGCATCCTAAAATCAAGGGAAGTATAGATATTAAGACCGTCACGATAGAGATCGTAACCATACTTTCCGGCTAACGCCACCATCTGTTGTCTGACATATTCCATAAAGTATGGTGCTATTGTTTGATTTCCGCCTATCTTTTCTGATGCTAAAATAATTGGTTCATTCTTATATTTTTCATAATCCGATTTGCTGAGCATATTATTAGTTAACATATTGTGCATAACAAGATTTCGCCTCTTAATAGCGTTAGCCATATGGCGAACAGGGTCATAAAACTCCGGTGACTTTAACAATGCAATAAGCATCGCTGATTGAGGCACTGTTAATTGCTTTCCGTTCTCATTAAAGTATGAATGCGCTGCAGACTCTACTCCGTAAGCACTCTTACCAAAATAGGAGACATTTAGATACATTTGCAGGATCTCTTTTTTGGTAAAAGTCTTTTCTATTTGAACTGCTGTTATCCATTCTCTAATTTTCCTAACCCCTGTTTGAAAAATATTTTCATCTTTAACTTTAAAGTGATAGAGATTTTTTGCAAGTTGTTGAGTTATAGTGCTTGCACCTTCACGCGAAAAAGTGAAAACGTCTTTAATTATTGCCTTGAAAACTCTTTCTACATCGACGCCCCAATGATTATAGAAGTCCCTATCTTCTGTAGAAATTAAAGCATTAGCAACATACGGAGGGAGACTGTCAATTTTTGTCTCAATTCGATTTTGTATATAAAATTGTCCGAGCAATTCGCCATCACTAGTAAAGACTTTACTAGCCAGTTGAGGTTTCGGATT